>CACXQO010000215.1 GCA_902769815.1 uncultured Bacteroidia bacterium
GAACTCCTGCATGACACGGCGGTAATCCGGCAGAAGAGCCTCTTGATGCAGCACATCCAGCAGGGGAGCGTCGTACTCGTCGATGACGACCACGACTTGTTTGCCAGTCCTCTCGTAGGCGCGTCGTATCAAACCTTTGAGTATTTGCCCAGGAAGGAGTTCGTCGCTGTCTTGCCCGAATTCTGCAACCAAGGGCTTCATCAGTAGGAAGAGCGTGTTGCGAAGGCTTTCGGCTGTTTCCTGATTCTTGGCCTCGCTCAAATCCAGATGTATCACGGGATAGCTTTCCCATTCCTTCTCCAACGCCATGATTTTCAATCCCTCAAACAGTTCCTTCTGCCCTTTGAAGTAGGAATCCAAGGTGGTCGTGAGCAACGACTTGCCGAACCTGCGCGGACGGCTGAGGAAGACAAACGGGCTTTCCTTGGTCATCTTCCAAACCAAGTCGGTCTTGTCGATGTATAGGTAGTTCTCTTTCCTTATCCTTTCAAATGTCTGTATCCCAACGGGATACCTTCTGATTGCCGTTTCCATAGTCGTGCCTTTTTTGCTTTACGTTGCAAACATACATAAAATTCACCAATTGGAAAGACGGATTGGTGAAGAAATTGAATTTTGGCGAATTAAGCCTCATTCCACCTCCTGTTTCTCTCCTACCCCCACCTCAATTCACCCCTAAGCCTTCTTCATCGCAGCAATCAGCACTACCGCTGTGAGAATGAGGACGATACCGATGGCGAGATTGAACGTGAACGGCTCTTCGAACACGAAAATGCCGATGAGTACGGCTGTGAGTGGTTCGAGCGCGCCAAGGATTGCGGTCGTAGTGGAGCCAACATATTTGGCCGCATACACCATCAGCACCAAGGCGAAGATGGCGGGCACCAAAGCCAACCAACCCACATAGAACCAACTTGTAGCGTTCTGCGGCAGAATGAGCGGCAGTCCGGCAATCAACGAGTACACCACCATGCCCAAGGTGCAGTACATCAAAACATAGAAGTTGATTTTGAAGGACGACATTTGCAGGTTGCCTTTGTTTACCACAATGATATACAGGGCATACGACAAGGCCGAAGCCAACACGAGCAGCACGCCCACCGTGGACAATACGCCCGTGCTGTCGCTCCAATACAGCAAGGTCACGCCGACACCCGAAAGCAGCAACGAAACCACCGTGGGCCATGTGATGCGTTCATGAAAGAACACGGCCATGATGACGGCGGTCATCACGGGATAGGTGAAAAGGATGGTGGAGGCCACACCTGCCGCCATATAATGAAAGCTGAGATACAAAGTGAGCGACGAGACGATGAACAACAGCCCCAAACCCGTCAGCACACGAAACTCCTGCCTCATGACTTTGAGACTTTCCTTTCGGAAGAGCATCACAACGGCGATGATCAACCAAGCCAACCCAAAACGGTAGAACAGCACGCTATTGGTCTGCATTCCCTCGGCATACAACTTCAAAGCACCCAAGGGGTTAGTGCCATAGCAGACGGCAGCGGCAATGCCAGCCAAAGTCCCGATAAACTTACGGCTCTTTAACTTTTCCGTGTTCATTATCCAGACTTATCCCACAACGATCGAGCACGGCGGCTTGCACCTCGTCTTGGTTCATTGTGACAGGCAACTCCATATTGAAACGCATCTTGCCGTTGAAACTCACGGGATAGTTGAAGCTGTTCTCCACGGTCTTCGATTCGTCGTAAACAGGGAACGTGGCGTTCACCACCGAGGTGTCGTGACCCAACAAATGCCAAAGCTCTTCGGCGATATGCGGCGCGTAGGGCGAAACCATAATGGCCAAAGGCTCAAGGATTTCGCGCTTGTTGCACTTGAGGTCTGCGAGTTCATTGACGCAAATCATAAAGGCCGAAACGACCGTGTTGAACGAAATGCTCTCGATGCCTTCCTCCTCTTTCTTGATGAGTTTGTGCAGGCTTTTCAGTTCGGGTGCGGTGGCAGGTTCGTCACTGACACAGAACTCGTTGTTCTCGTTGTGGAACAGCCTCCAGAACTTGCGCACGAAACGGAACGTGCCTTCAATGCCCTGCGTGTCCCAAGGTTTGGATTGCTCCAAGGGACCGAGGAACATCTCATAGAGGCGAAGCGTGTCGGCACCGTATTTCTCCACAAGGTCGTCGGGATTCTGCACATTGTATTTCGACTTCGACATCTTCTCCACTTCCGAACCGCAAACGAAAATGTCGTTGCCGTCCTTGTCCTTCTCCTTGATGAAGTGGGCGTTCTTCAGGTCGTCGCGCCACTGGCGGCACGCTGGAATATCGAGAATGTCGTTGCGTACCATATTAATATCGACGTGAATCGGGTCGCTGAACAACTCGCGGTCAGGTATGTTTTTGGATACGAAGATGATGCCTCTATCGTACTCTTCACCCTCAACGAAAGCAGGAACTTCCTTGCCTGCAATCAAATCCTTGATTTTTTGCTCAACGATATGGGTTCCAGCCCGATAATCGTTCAAAACGTCGATGTTGGGCACCAAAAGCAACTTGTAGCCCTTCGAGGCCGCATATTCCTCCCACGGCTCGGCCACCTTCTCAAGGCTGCTCATACGCTTGATTTCGATGAGGATGCCTTTTTCGGGGCAGAAGAAGTCGAACTGACGGCGACCATCCTTGTAGTTCCTGACAAATTCCACACCCAAACGCTTGTCCTTGATGATGTTCCAAACGTCGTATTCGCACAACTTCTCCAAATTGACACGATAAGCAAAACTCGAGCGGCCTTGAATCATACCTTGATTAATCATTTTCTGGAACGGCTCGTCCTTGCACGACAAACCAATGTCATACAGGAACTTGCACCAGAAGCGGCTGTAAATCAAGTGGCCTGTGGCGTGTTCGGCACCGCCGATATAGAGGTCCACGTTTTGCCAATAGTCGTTGGCTTCGCGGCTGAAATATTCCTTGTCGTTGTGCGGGTCTTCGTAGCGGAAATAATAACCGCTCGAACCGGCAAAGCCCGGCATGGTGTTGGTCTCGATGGGATAGCCTTCCTCCGTGACCCAATTCTTCGCTCGGGCCAAAGGCGGCTCGCCCGACTCGGTGGGCTTGTATTCATCAATGGAAGGCAACTCCAAAGGCAGTTTCGACTCGTCCATAGCGTATGGCATCCCGTTCTTGTAGTAAATCGGGAACGGCTCGCCCCAATAACGCTGGCGACTGAAGATGGCATCGCGGAGGCGATAGTTGGTCTTGCCCGTGCCGACGCCCAATTTCTCCAGTTCCTCAATCATGCGCTCGATGGCTTTCTTGACCGTCAAGCCGTTAAGGAAGCCCGAATTGACCAATTCGCCATCCTTGGCATCGAAACTTTCTTCCCAAGTGGCGGGGTCGGTCGGCTCGGTGCCGGGTTTCTTCACCACTTGAATGATAGGCAGATTGAAATGACGTGCAAAGGCGAAGTCGCGGCTGTCGTGGGCAGGCACGGCCATGATGGCACCTGTACCATAGCCCATCAAAACATAATCTGCAATCCAAATCGGCAGTTTCGCGCCCGTGATGGGGTTGATGCCGTAAGCACCCGTGAAAGCACCACTCACCTTGCGCACCTCGGCCATACGCTCACGCTCGCTGCGGTTCTTGGTGCGGGTGATATATTCCTCCACCTCGGCGCGATGTTCAGGGGTAGTGATTTGTGAAACCAACTCGTGTTCGGGAGCCAACACCATAAAGGTCGTGCCAAACAAAGTGTCCGCACGGGTCGTAAACACCTCCAAATCAATGTCTTTTCCTTCAACCTTGAAAATAACCGAAGCACCCATCGACTTGCCAATCCAGTTGCGCTGCAAATCCTTCACCGACTCGCTCCAATCGACCGTTTCAAGACCTTGAAGCAGGCGGTCGGCATAGGCCGTAATGCGGAGTTGCCACTGTTTCATCGACTTGCGCTCAACGGGGAAGCCGCCACGCACCGAGAGGCCGTCGGCCACCTCATCGTTGGCCAACACCGTACCCAAGCCCGGGCACCAGTTCACCATCGCCTCGGCTTGGTAGGCAAGGCGATAGTTCATCAACACCTCTTGTTGTTCTTTCTCGCTCATCGCTTTCCACTCGGCGGCGGTGAAACTCAACGGCTTGCTCTCGGCCACATTGAGGCCTTCCGTGCCCTTTTCCTCGAAGCGGGCAATCAATTTGCTGATGGGCTGGGCTTTCTGGCAGCCATAGCAATAGAACGATTTAAACAACTGAAGGAAAGTCCATTGCGTCCATTTGTAATAACCCGGCTCGCAAGTGCGCACCTCGCGGTCCCAGTCGTAGCAAAAACCGATCTTGTCCATTTGTTCGCGGTAGCGGTTGATGTTCTTCTCGGTCGTCACGGCGGGGTGTGTACCCGTTTGGATGGCGTATTGCTCGGCGGGCAGACCGTAGGCATCATAGCCCATCGGGTGGAGCACATTGAAGCCTTTCAGCCTTTTGTATCTCGCATAAATATCCGAGGCGATATAGCCCAACGGGTGACCTACGTGCAGACCCGCGCCCGAGGGATACGGGAACATATCCAAGACATAGAATTTCGGCTTATTGTAGTCAATATCAACCTTATAGATTTTGTTGTCGCGCCAATATTGCTGCCACTTTTTCTCGATTTCGTTGAAGTTGTAATCCATATAATAGAGGTGTTTTTTGCTGATTTTGAAAGAAGCTGCAAAAATACAGATTTTTAGAATGTGACACCCGCAAATTCTTGACCTAATTGATGGATTTGTTGCAAAATCTGTTGTTCTCGTTCTTGAGAAGGCTTTTTGAAGCCATTGATATAGTTACGAAGCAATCCCGCATTAATGCCTGCCTTCAATGCAAACTGCCCCACATTGATTTCCGGATGGGTCAAGAAAAAGCGTTGCAACTCAGAGGGTTCCGCTTCATCGTAGGTGAAACTCTCGAAACTGACATCCACATCCAATTTCCGCCAATGGATTCCGATGGTGCTGATTTCATACTCTTGGCGTTCCGCTTCAGATGCTTTCAACAAGTCCTTGTACCAAAGCAGCGACTGACGATAGGTTTTCCCGTCGTCGCCAAGGCCATAAAGCCACTCCCCGTCAAACCATATTTTCTTGATTTTCATCATCTTCTGGTTTAAAGATTTCATACCAACGATTAATGATAATGTCGGCGTTTTCATGGATAGCTCGTTCAATCCGCTTCAAGTCGTTAGCCTTGATGTTATTTGAACTCTCCAAAACGAAGCCTTCTCCATCCCAAACAAATTTGGCATCACCGTTGTGGCCTCTCACATGCACATGGATTGGCTCATGTTCATGGGAAAAGAACATAAAGATAAAACCTGATTGTCTAAATAATTCTGGCATAATAATTCGGTATTAGTATGCTGCAAAAATAGGTATTATTTTTGATTCCCAAGAGGTTTGGACGGGCGAATTTCAACTTTCTGCTACTAAAAAAGCAGACATAGTTGGGTGGCCTATTTTTGGCGCACCAACCAACAACAGAAAATCGACCTTGTGGAGGAGTCGGACGGGCAAATGACCGCTTTCGAGATGAAGAGGAAACAAGCTAAACCACAGAATAAAAATCTCCAAACTGCCTAACGAAAAATCTTCAAACTGCCTAATGAAAAATCTTCAAACTGCCTAACGAAATTATTTTATTATACTGTATTTCAAATATTTTTACTATTTTTGCAGCGTGTTATAAAAATGCAAAAAATGGAAGAAGAAAAAAGCTATGTCAGACGGGTTGCCGATGCGCTTTTGGAGCTTCAGTTGGAAGCCGCCGGAGTGGTGTTGATAGAAGGCGCAAAATGGTGCGGCAAGACCACCACGGCTATACAACAAGCCAGAAGCGTGGTCTTTATGGACGAACCCAAACGCAAGGAAGAATATATGCGGTTAGCCCAGACCGACATTGATGTGCTGCTGTCGGGCAACGCGCCCCGCCTGATTGACGAA
>CACXQO010000216.1 GCA_902769815.1 uncultured Bacteroidia bacterium
AATTGTTTTTAATAATAAAAACTATCGTAAACCGACATTTTTCCTAATTTTGCCCGCACAAAAACGGACGACTATGATACTTTGTTTGGAAACGGCCACCCCTGTTTGCTCGGTAGCACTCAACGACGGATGTTGCACCATCGCCTTGCGCGAAACGGAAGGACAAAACGCTCATTCAGAGAAGATTACTAATTATATCCATGAGGTGATGGAAACGGCCAGAATCGATTATAAACAGTTGGATGCCGTGGCAGTAAGCCAGGGTCCAGGCTCCTACACGGGCCTGCGCATCGGCGTGAGCACGGCCAAGGGCATCTGCTATGCCGCCGACCTGCCTTTGATGGCCATCGACACGCTTGAAGCTATGGCTTACGGCATAAAGGCCAAACTTGGCAGCCAAATCTGTGAGAATGACCTGCTTATTCCTATGATTGATGCTCGCCGTATGGAAGTCTACGCCGCTGTTTTCGATGCCAACCTGAACAAAATCAACGACACGGCGGCTTTGGTCATTGACGAAAACTCGTTTGAGGATTTACGACAAGATCATCACCTTTGGCTTTTCGGCGACGGTGCGCCAAAATTAATCAAACTCTTTGAAAACCAACCTAATGTCAGCATCATCGACGGTTTCAAGCCTTCTGCCGCCTTTATGCGTCCTTTGGCGGAAAAGGCTTTGAAAGCCCAAGAATTTGTCGATGTGGCTTATTTTGAACCGTTTTATTTGAAGGATTTTATCGCGGGAAAACCGCATGTGAAAGGGTTATAAAGATGAAACACAATGCTTTACTCGTCCTTCTCCTCTTGTCGGGAATCTGCATTTTTGCCCAAAACAAAAGCGTTTCGGAATCGCCTCACCTTTTTGAGCACGACTATCCCGTCATTGCAACGGAAAACCCAACCATCCGCGCCTTAATGGATTCGGTTTCCATCGATAGCATCGAGGCCACGATTTCTCACCTTTGCTCGTACCAAAACCGCCGTTGCGACAGTCGACATATTTACGATGTACAAGATTGGCTTGCAGCGCGTTATAATAGCCTTGAAGGTCTCGACACGGTGATGCTTCACGACTTCAAAGTCAACAAAGAGGGCTTCCCTGAAGAAACTGCCGACAACATTCTCGCCATTCAATGGGGCTTGACAAAACCCGAAGAATACGTGATTTGCGGTGCGCATTACGACTCGTGGAACGGCGATACTGCCGACCCCGATACCGTCCGCGCCCCCGGTGCCGACGACAATGCCACAGGTGTTGCAGGTATCTGGGAGACAGCGCGTTTGCTCAGTCGATACAAGTTCCATCGTACCATCATTTATTGTAATTGGTGTGCCGAGGAAATCGGACTCATCGGAAGCGAGGCCTACGCCAAGGAGTGTGCCGAGAAACGCATGGACATTGTCGGTTATTTCAATATGGACATGAACGGCTACTTGAAGGAAGGTACTGATATTCACATGCATGTGGTCTATGTGAATCAGGATTCGCTTTTGGCCAACATGTTTTTCGATGTGTGCCACACCTATTTTCCCGATATGCCAGTGCGTCAAAATTGGATGCCCCACGGCGACAGCGATTTTTCCTCGTTCAACCGCAGTGGCTATCCCGCACTTCATCCATTCGAGGATGTTCATGCTAGTTCGCCGTACATTCACACGCGACAGGATGTTTTAGGATTGAGTGTCAACAACTTGGAACAATCAAAACGCTTTGCCGAAATCAATTTGGCGGCGGTGGCCCATTTGGCTGGACTCACCGATGTTTCGGTGACCGAAAGCGAAGCCTGTGCGGTGGCCGTTTATCCCAATCCAGCAAGAGAATCGGTCAATATTTTGGCCGAAGAAGGCTTGCAGCAAGTCACTATTTACAACCTTTTGGGTCAGCAAATGGAAACAAAAAACCTGAAGGGCAAAAACAGATGTGTCATCAACACAAATGATTATCCTTCAGGGATTTACTTGGTTCATCTCGCCACGGAAAACGGTGTCGCGATGAAGCGGTTGGTGGTTGAATAAAGAATTGCTTTTCACCCCAACACTTTCACTCCGGCATCAATGCGCTTGAGGGTTTCTTCCTTGCCCAAAAGTTCAAGGATTTCGCCCATGTGAGGGCCTTTGCCGGCACCAACCACCATCAGGCGGAGGCCGTTCATCACCAAGCCCATATTGAGTTCATTTCCTGTAATCCAATTGTTTAGCGTTTCGTCGATGTTGGCCAAACTGAACGGCTCGATGCCGTTGATGACCTCTTTCACTTTGAGCATCGTTTCAGCCGAGTTTTCCTTCCAACGTTTTTTGACGGTCACGGGGTCGTACTCTGTCGGAGCCTCGAAGAAGAAGAAACTCTGATCCCAAATTTCTTTCACGAAATTGACCCTATCTTTCACCAAACCAGCCACTTTCACGGCGAAATCAAGTGAAGTTTCGATGCCTTTTTCGTCTTTCAGCCAAGCCTGATAGTCCTTGCCGACTTCCTCATTCGACTTGCGCATCAGCCATTCGTGGTTGAACCATTTCGTTTTCTCCACGTTGAACTTTGCCCCGCTCTTGCTGCAACGCTCAAGCGAGAAGGCCTGAATGAGTTCGTCCATCGTGAAGATTTCCTGCTCCGTTCCGGGATTCCAACCGAGAAGTGCCAACATATTGATGAACGCCTCGGGGTAGTAGCCCGACTGCTTGTAGCCCATAGCCGTGTCGCCGGTTTTCGGGTCTTGCCAGAACATTGGGAAAACGGGGAAACCGAGGCGGTCGCCGTCGCGCTTGCTCAACTTACCATTTCCGTCGGGCTTGAGCAGCAAAGGCAGGTGTGCGAATTGCGGGGCTTCCCAGCCGAAAGCCTCGTAAAGCATCACGTGCAAGGGCATCGAAGGCAGCCATTCCTCGCCTCGGATGACGTGGCTGATCTTCATCAAATGGTCGTCGACGATGTTGGCCAAGTGGTAGGTCGGCATTCCGTCGCTCTTGAACAAAACCTTGTCGTCCAAGGTGTTGGTTTGCACACGCACCTCGCCGCGAATCAGGTCGTGCATAACGATTTCGCGGTCTTCGGGAATCATAAAACGCACCGTGTAAGGCGTGCCGTCGGCAATGAGCCTATCGACATCTTCCTTGCTCATTGTCAAACTATTGCGTAGGTTTTTGCGTGTCTGGCAGTTATAGATGAAAGTCTGCTTGTTGGCTTCGGCTTCCTTGCGGTATTTGTCCAACTCCTCGGCGGTGTCGAAGGCGATGTAGGCGCAGCCTTTGGCCAAGAGTTCGTCGCTGTATTGCTTGTAGAGGTGCTTGCGGTTGCTCTGCTTGTAGGGGCCATATTCGCCGCCCACATAGTCGCTTTCGTCGAACTTGATGCCGCACCAATCCAAGGACTGTACGATGTATTCCTCGGCACCCGGCACGAATCTCGTCTGGTCGGTGTCCTCGATGCGGAGGATCATCTTGCCGCCGTTCTTCTTGGCAAACAGATAGTTATATAACGCCGTTCTCACGCCCCCGATGTGCAGCGGCCCCGTCGGGCTGGGGGCAAATCTTACTCTTACTTCGTTCATTGTGATGATGATTATGTTTTGCTGAACCCAAAAACTCACCTTGGCAATGCGAACAAAAACTTCGCTATCAGATGAGTAAATCGGTTTGGTTTTGCGGGTGCAAAAATAGGAAAAACAACTCACATAACAAAATCTTCTACATTCACTTGATTAATCACCCTAAAATCCGCATTGGGGTAGGCTTTCTTGAATGTTTCAGGCATTTTCGCTTTCACTTTCGGATTCCACTTTATCTCGCAAGCGAGGATTTTGCCATCAGATTCTTCCAAATAGTCAATTTCCTGCTGTTGTTTGGTGCGCCAGAAGTAAGCGTTTGCCCATATCTCATTGTATGCCAAGTGTTTCATTCGCTCGGAAACGACAAAGTTTTCCCATAATTGCCCGATGTCTTGTCGCATCTCGGGAAGCGTGAAATCTGCAATCAGCGCATTACGGATGCCATTGTCGTAGAAGAATATCTTCCTACTGGTTTTCAGTTCGTTACGAAGATTTCTTGCAAATGAGGGCAAACGGAAAATGACAAAGCATTGTTCCAAAAGCATAATGTACTTTTCCACCGTTTTCGCGTCCAATGAGCAAGTGTTTCCCAGCTCATTGAACGACACCTGCGAGCCGACCTGATAGGCCAAAGCCCTAAGCAAGGTGAGCAGTTTGTCGGGATGTTTGATGTTTTCCCACGCGAGAATGTCTTTGTAAAGATAGGCATCGGTCAATTGTTTCAGCACTTGCTTCTCATTTCCGTTGCTTGTCACCACCTCGGGATAATAGCCATAGATGAGGCGTTGGGGCAAGAGCCTCTTTTCCTTGATAAGTCCGTGATGCTGAACCATTTCAGAAAAAGATAGCGGAAACATCTGATACTGCCATTTCCGTCCCGTCAGCGGCTCATTGACCTCGTTGGCCAGTTCAAAAGCCGAACTGCCCGTGGCAATCAGTTGGATGTCTTTCATTTGGTCGGTA
>CACXQO010000217.1 GCA_902769815.1 uncultured Bacteroidia bacterium
CTGCGGCAATCAATGCCCCGAGCCAGTCGGCGGTGGAATCCATTTCTTATGAAAACAAGGTGTTTTACCGCCTTCCTGAGATGGCGAATGTAAGGGTGGCTTTCGACGGACGCACTTTGTTGGAAGAACGCTTGATTGTCAATCAGTTGGGTGTCTTGTTGACGGCTCCTTTGTTGAATGCGAAGTTGGTGTTTGACCCAGAAACAGGACAAATTGTCAACATGAGGACGAAGTGACGGCCTCTTTGATTCTAACCAATTGGTTCAGAAGTGTTTCAGCCAAGTCTAAGCGCAGCATGTTTGCGCCGTCCGACTTGGCTTTTTTCGGCTCTGGGTGTACCTCCATGAAGATGCCGTCAGCACCAGCCGCGATACCTGCCTTGGCAATTAAGCCAATCAATTCAGGCTTACCGCCAGTAACGCCGCTACTTTGGTTGGGTTGCTGCAAGGAGTGCGTAACATCAAGAATGACAGGCACTTCAAACTTCTGCATTGCGGCGATATTCCTGTAATCCACCACCAAATCCTGATAGCCGAACATGGAGCCGCGCTCGGTGAGCATGACCTTTTCGTTGCCTGACTGCCTGACCTTTTCGACGGCAAAGCCCATCGCCTCGCCTGAGATGAATTGCCCTTTCTTGATGTTCACCGTCTTTCCCGTTTTGGCAGCGGCAATAAGCAGGTCAGTTTGGCGGCAGAGGAAAGCGGGAATTTGCAGAATGTCAACATATTCTGCTGCCATTGATGCTTCTTCGGCAGCGTGGATGTCGGTCACCACGGGAAGTTCAAACTCTTTGCCGATTTTTTGTAGCACTTTCAGGGCTTTTTCGTCGCCGATGCCCGTAAAAGAATCCAATCTGGAGCGGTTGGCCTTACGGTATGAGCCTTTGAAAACCAAGGGAATATCCAATTTTTGGCAGACGTTTTTCAAGGTTTCGGCAATGAAAAGGGGTGAGGTCTCGTCCTCAATCACGCAAGGGCCGGCCATGAGGAAGAAACGGTCGGAGCGGAGGTTTTTCAGGAAGTTGAAGTTGTTGGTATTCATGATGGATATTTTTTGCAAAAGTAAGATTATTTCCTAAATCTCGGATGATAAGTCGTCAAAGTGTCGCGCAACAGTTCATCGGAAATGTGCGTATAGATTTCCGTAGTGCTCACACTGGCGTGGCCGAGCATCTGCTGGACGGCGAGCAGGTTGGCACCGCCTTCAAGCAAATGTGTGGCAAAGCTATGCCTGAATGTGTGCGGACTGATGGTTTTGGTAATGCCGTTTTTCTCCGCCAACTCCTTGACAATCAGGAAGACCATCTGGCGTGTCAATCCCGTGCCACGGCTGTTGAGGAAAACCGTGTCAGTGAATTTGGGTTTTGGCGTGACATGCAAACGTGCGCCTTCGATGTATTGGAACAGGATTTTCAGGCTGCTGTCGCCGATGGGCACGAGCCTTTCCTTGCTGCCTTTTCCGATGATGCGTAGGAAACCGTCTTCTTTATACATGTCGCTGATTTGTAGTCCAATGAGTTCCGAAACGCGCAGGCCGCAGCCGTACATCACCTCAATCATGGCCTTGTTGCGGTGACCATTGGGCTGGCTCAAGTCGATGCTGTCGAGCATCTTCTGGATTTCTTCGTAAGTCAATACTTCGGGCAGATGGCGGCCTAAAGAGGGGGAGGAAATGAGCACGGTTGGGTCGGTCTCGGCGAGGTTTTCTTGGAGCAGGTAACGCCAAAACGACTTCAGTCCCGAAAGGATTCGCGCTTGCGATGTGGCTCCGATGTTCAAATCATAGAGATAGGCGAAGAAGTTCTCGATGGTGTCCTGCTTGATGGCGTTGGTTTCGGTGGAAAGGTTTTGGCTTTCAAGGTATTGCAAAAACAAATGGACATCGTGACAATAGGCTTCCACACTGTTGTCGGACAGCGAAAGTTCCAACCGCAAATAGTTTGCGAAGTGCTTGATGAGGTTTTGGGTGATATTGACGGGTTGCTTGTCCATGGTTTTGTTTTGCAAAAGTACATTTTTTTGCCGCTGTGGTAATGTATTTTTACTACATTTGTCCCGAAAATTAACCCCTAAACTAATCACAACATGAAAAATTCAAAATCAAACTTGCTTTTTGCAGCAGTTATGACGCTCTTGTTGTTTGCTGGTTGCTCAAATAACCAAGAAAACAACGATGAAGCAGTCGTTGCCAATGCGGTTTCTTTCGATGAAGTGTTGGCCACTCGCAGAAGTGTCCGTAGCTATGATGCCACCAAGACCATTAGCGAGGCCGAGGTGAGAGAGTTGCTTATCGCGACGCAAGAGACTCCCTCGTGGGCCAACCAACAGCCTTCGAAATACTATGTGGCCATGAGTCCGGAGAAAGTTGAGGCGGTGTCGAATCTGGTGGGCGAGCGCAACAAGCAGAACATTGCTGGTGCGCCCGTGCTGATTGTCTCCACCTACGAGAAGGGCAAGTCGGGCTTTTTCCGTGGCGAGCAGACCAACGAGGTGGGCGACGGCTGGGGTGCCTACGACAACGGCCTCAGCAATGCCTACTTCATCCTGAAAGCCCGCGCCAAAGGCTTCGACACGCTCATTATGGGCATGCGTGATTCCGATGCCCTCCGCACACTGTTCAACATCCCTGAAAACGAAGCGATTATGGCGGTCATTTCGTTGGGATATAGGTCGGGCGAGCCTCGAAAGCCTGAACACAGGCCGCTGGATGAGGTGGTGGAGTTTTTCTAAATAATACTTTTGCGACTGTCTTGCTTATTGAAAAATGTGTAATTTTGCAAAAACTCATCAATTATGCAAGGTGATACCGTAAATATTAGCACAGACTCCTATATTTGGGACGAGGGCTATCCGCATCCTACGGAGCAGGAACGCATTATCACTTTTGTGAGTTCGTGCATCGAGTCGGTGGCCGAGAGGCTTGGTTGCAAAGCTTCAGAAGTCTATCATCGTATGGATCGGGTTGGATTGATAGAAGACTATATCATCCCTTGTTATGACACCATTCATACGGAAAGCCGCGAAAATGTCACTGCTGACATTATTGAAACGTTGGAGTTTTGGGAGAAAAAGAAAGGAATAAGCCAATGATTACCGTGTATCATGGTTCGGCCTTGGAAGTGAGCAAGCCATTAGTCGCTTTGGGTCGGCCTAATCTTGATTTTGGACAAGGTTTTTACGTTTCCGACCTTCGCGAACAGGCTGAAAGGTGGGCAGCAAGGATAGCCACAAGGAGGATGGAAAAACCAGTGCTGAATGTCTATGAGTTTGACCTTGATGCGGCCAAGCAATATCGTTACCTGAAATTCAGTTTTTACGACAAAGCATGGCTTGACTTTATCGTTGCCAATCGAAAAGGAAAGATGCTTTGGAAGGATTATGATGTGGTTGAAGGCGGTGTGGCTAACGACAATGTCATCGACACGGTGGAAGATTATATGCGAGGTCGAATGTCAGCCGAAGCTGCTTTGGTTGAGTTGTCAAAACATCGGCCCAACAACCAGTTCTGCATATTGAACCAAGAGATTATCGACCTTCATTTACATTTTGTTGAATCAATAATAATGTAAGACTATGCTTAGGACAGACCAAATGTGGTATAAAATCGGAGGGGTGGTTATGGCTTTGGCCGAACAGTTGAAAATCAGTCCAGAACGTGCATTAGGACTGTTTTATGAGTCAAAGACTTGTGATGATTTCCATAATCCTGATACCATGCTTTACACATTTAGTGATGCTTATATTGCTGATGAAGTGATAGCCGAACTGAAAGGAATGTAGGGTCGTAGAATGACACAAAACAAAACCACGGAACAAGAAAACCTGTCCCGTGGTTTTTCATTAAGCATCAGCCAAATCAATCCAAAGTATGGATAACAAGGCCAGAGCGCAGTTTCGGCTCAAACCAAGTAGTCTTGGGAGGCATGATGTTGCCGGTGTCGGCGATGTCGATGATTTGCTTCATGCTCACAGGATAGAGCGCGAAGGCGACCTTCATCTCACCGCTGTCCACACGACGTTTCAGCTCGCCGAGGCCACGGATGCCGCCAACGAAGTCGATGCGTTTGTCGGTGCGGAGGTCCTTGATGCCCAGAATCTTGTCCAAGACAAGGTTGCTGAGGATGGTGACGTCCAACACACCGATTGGGTCGTTGTCGTCGTAGGTGCCGGGTTTGGCAGTCAGGCTGTACCACACGCCCTCGATGTACATCGAGAAGTTGTGGAGCTTGTTAGGCTTGTACTCGGTGTCGCACTCGCAGTGGCAGGGGAACTCGCAGTTGCACTTGCCGCCGTCTTTGGTGCAGTTGCATTTGCACTCGATGTCGAAGTTCTCTTGCAAAGCCTTGAAGAAGTCCTTGGTGCTGAGGCCGTTGAGGTCTTTCACGACGCGGTTGTAGTCGATGACGTTCAACTGGTTGTCGGGGAAGATGACGGTCATAAAGCTCTTCCTTGCCGGTGTGGGCAGGGTTCTTCTCTTTCTTTTCCTGGCCGACGAGGGCTGCGGCAGCACTGCGGTGGTGACCGTCGGCGATGTACATGGCCGGAACCTTCTTGTCGAAGAGTTCAACCAAGCGGGCGATGGTGGCCTTGTCGTCGATGATCCAGAAGCGATGACCGAAGCCGTCTTCCTTGGCGATGAAGTCGTAGATGGGCTTCTCAGCGGTGATCTTGCTCACGATGGCATCGATTTCGGCAACGGCAGGGTAGGCGAAGAACACAGGTTCGACGTTGGCGTTGGTGAGGCGCACGTGCTTCATGCGGTCCTCTTCCTTGTCCTTACGGGTCAGTTCGTGCTTCTTGATGATTTTGTTCACATAGTCTTCGCTGTAGGCGCAAGCCACGATGCCATACTGCCAGTGGGCGTTGGCGTCGGTGGGGTTCATGCTTTGTGCATAGATGTAGAGCTTTTCCTCTTCATCTTGCTTGATCCATCCGAAGTCCTTGAAACTGTTGAAGTTCTCAACGACTTTCAGATAGGTTTCGAGGTCGCTGTCCTTGTGGCCTTCGGGCAGGTCGATTTCGGCCTTGGTCACATGGAGCAGGCTGTAGGGGTTGCCTTCACATTCCTTGCGGGCTTCTTCCGTGTTCAGCACATCGTAAGGGCGGGAGGCCAGTTTTTGGACGATGTCCACGCCAGGACGCCATCCTTTGAACGGTTTGATAACTGACATTGTATTAGGTTTTAGATGTTGATTCTTTTGTTTGTTGTTGACAGTCAGACTTCAGGGTTATTGACTGATTCATGTTTCTGAAAAGAGATAATCAGAGCGCCGATCATCTTGGTGAGTTCCATCAGTTCGTTGCGGATGTCGTTCTCTTGTGTATCGTCGATGAGGTGTTGCTTCGAGGCTAAAGAGCAGAACATCACGCATTTGCCGATGTTCTGTTTGGCTTTCTGCAAACAATCGGTGAATTCGGTTTTTGAGAGCGCGGCACCTTCGATGATGTTGGTCGAAATCTGTCCCGCTTCGTCGAAAAAACGATTGGCGAGTAATGTTTGGGCGGCTGTTAGGGCGTTGTTGTTGAGGGAAAGGATGGCATTGGTGAAGTCGACGGACTTATGGTAAATGCGGAGTCCCTCGAATTTGAAGAAATTGGTGGGTTTTGTGGTTTCCGGAATCATTATCAGACAATTAAGGAAAAGACACCACAAGACAGGCTTGCGGTGTCTTTCGCAATTCATAAAATTATTTGTTCACTTGGAAGCGCTTGTTGCCGGTCTTGAAGAAATCGGCAATCTGTTCGGCGGCTGCCAAACCCGCGTTGATGTTGGCTTCTTCTGTCTGGGCCCCCATCTTCTTGGGCGTGGCGAAGTAGCGGCCTTCGAAGGCTTTGAACTCGGCGTCGGCATCGGGCATGATGTCGGTGATGTACTTGAGGTCGGTGCGCTCGGCCATCAGCTTGAGCAGTTCAGGCTCGTTGATGACTTCCTTACGGGCGGTGTTGACGAGGATGCCACCTTTGTGCATTTTGTTCACCACAGCGTAGTTGATGCTCTGCTTGGTCTCGGCAGTGGCCGGGATGTGCAGGCTGACCACGTCGCAGGTCTCGAAGAGGGCGTCGCGGTTGGCGACGGCGTGAACGCCAGCCTCTTCAATCTTCTCGGCGGGGACGAATTCGTCGAAAGCATAGACTTCCATGCCGAAGCCTTTGGCGATGCGGGCCACGTTGCGACCCACGTTACCGAAGGCCAACAAACCGAGTTTCTTGCCCATCAGTTCGGTGCCGCTCTTGCCGTTGTAGAAATTACGGACGGCGTAGACCAGCATACCCATGACGAGTTCGGCAACGGCATTGCTGTTTTGGCCAGGGGTGTTCATGGCCACGATGCCTTTGGCGGTGCAAGCCTCAAGGTCGAGGTTGTCGTAACCGGCGCCGGCACGGACGACGATCTTCAGGTTGTTGGCGTGGTCGATGACTTCTTTCGTCACCTTGTCGCTGCGCACGATTAAAGCGTCGGCATCGGCAACGGCCTTGTAGAGGTCATTGACATCGGTATATTTTTCCAAAAGAGCCAGTTCATAGCCGTTCTTCTCAACGACTTCGCGAATGCCGTCAACGGCGATCTTGGCAAAAGGCTTCTCAGTTGCAACCAGTATTTTCATTTGTTTAATTGTTGATTGTTTAAGTGTTTAATTGTTGGTTTTGTTGGATGAGGATTGTTGTTTGTTGGATTGTTCAGCGCGTTGATATTGACTGTTTTTCAATGCGTTGATTTTGTTGGAGAGTTCGCTGATTTTCTCTTTGAGTTCTTCCAATTGTTGTTCATTGATGTATCCCAAGTCGAATGACAATAAGAATGCACAATAAACTTCGATGGCAGAACCGTAAGCGATTTCAGAATAATGGGCTTGCTCCTTATACGAAGACCGAGAAGTCATTTCGGCAAGATTCATAGCAATAGAAGTTGCTGCACGCCTGATTTGATCGACTAAATTGTACCTCTCACTTGAAGGGAAAGTGTCAATTATTGTGTAGGCTTGCTTAAAGAACTTTCTCGCCAGTTGCCAAACCTCTAATCTTTCAAAAGCAAACAAGTAACCCATATTTCGTCCTGTTTAATCGTTGATTGTTTAACCGTTTAATTGTTGAACATTTGGATTTGAGTATCAGCAAACAACAATTCAACAATTCAACAAACAACACTTCAACATCACTTGTTCGCTTTTTCGAAATCTTGCATGCATTGAACGAGGGCTTCGACTGCCTCAATCGGGCAGGCGTTGTAGAGGCTGGCGCGGAAACCACCGACGCTGCGGTGACCCTTGATGCCGACCATGCCGCGCTCCTTGGCGAAGGCCATG
>CACXQO010000218.1 GCA_902769815.1 uncultured Bacteroidia bacterium
CGGGGACGGCCAAAAGGTTGTCCCCGCTTTTTAAATAAGAATGAAAATGGAAAACAATCAAAAGAATCAATTGAATATCGAAATCAGTGACGAAGTGGCCGAGGGCAAATACTCCAATTTGGCCATCATCACTCACTCACCGAATGAGTTCATCGTCGACTTTGCCCAGATGATGCCGGGCACACCCAAGGCGAAAGTCCGTTCAAGAGTGATTATGAACCCATTGAACGCCAAGCGTTTGTACAAGGCCTTGGCCGACAACATCGCCAAATACGAGCAGCAGTTTGGCACCATCCAGGACTTGGGCAGCAACGTGGCCCAATTCCCGATAGGAACGCCCACTGCACAGGCTTGATTTTCAACTCTATACTCGATTAAAACGGAAAATGCACCAAAAAAGGTGCAAAATTTGAACAAAAATGCACCAAATTTGGTGCATTTTTTTGTTCCAAAAGTGGATTTTATAGGAAAAGTGTGTTTTTGAGCGGTGAAATTTATAGGAAAAGTGTATTTTTGCAAAACTGGTCAATGATAGAATTAAATGAATATGATATGATAGTTTATTGTTTTGCTAATGAAAATCATAGAGTTATATGGAATTTGAATTAAGTGAAACATATCGTATTGACCCTTCGGAATACGATGCGACCGGACGACGTATAAAAGATGAAGTTAGGTTTCGCGATGTAATTAAAGAGTTTGAGATTGATTTCCATAGGTTGCATAGTGCGGAATACGCATTGAATCTGTATGCCAATGCAAGAACAATGAGGTTGTTGTCAAAGTCATGTGATGCTGCTCCGTTTTTGATTTACGGAATGGAATTAACTCAGGGGGATTCCTTTGACGCATTATTGGATCCAAGTAATAATCATAGAATGGAATCGGATGGGAAGAGCATTTATGTATATGGAATTGATTCTGCTTTTATGACAAGTTTTGATGAGAGAGGTTATCCAGTATTGAATGATGAAAACTCAATCTACCCTTTGACATTGTTGGTTTCCAATGATATGAGAGACGACGAAGTGCGACTTTCTGTTCCTTCAAAGGAAGGGGATAGTGAAGAAATAGAGATAATTAATGTACCTCAATTGGAATTGGTATGAAAGATGAATTGAGAGGAAACGAATGGCACTTAATCCGCAATAATAATGGAGAGTGGATTTGTGATGAATATGCCGTGGAGATGAATAAGGAGACTGCCGACTTTTATCGTATGAAGGCTTCGCATCTTGGTCTGGACTTGGATGTCCAAAATGGTCCTGAAGGCGAGTTTTGGTGCTACAAGTTCCAGATAGAGGCGATTGAATCGGCTGACATTTCTTTCAAACAACGAATAGAAAAACTCAAACCAGAAAAGTAATGGCAGATACAAAAATGAGTATTAGAAAGTTTACGGAGCTATGCAGGAAACTGCAAAGTCGTTTCCGTGAAAAAAATGGATGGGAAATGGGTGTTGGACCTTATCGTTCTTCCAAGAAACTCCAAATCAACATGATTGTCGATGGTGAGAATACGGGGCATAATTTTGTAAACGACTTCGCTTTCAAATATGCGAAAGACCGTGTTGAACGTAAACAGAATATCGAAACTTTTGACGAATATAGACTTTTTAACAATCTCCTTTCCAGTCAACCAATGGCTTTCAACTTGTTTTGTCCATTCATGGAAATGTTGGAAAAAGGGAAGGAGAAGGAGGTGAGTTCCATATTCCGAGCGGTATTCCCCGACAAAGGTATTAAAACGGTAGAGCAAGTAGAACTGGAATACTTGCATACGGATATTGAGAATTATCTCAATGACAAAACTGCGATGGATGCAATCATCCGATACATTGACAAAGAGGGAAAGAAATCATTTATTGCTATTGAAACAAAGTATACTGATGTGTTAGGAACCAATAGTGCGAGCAAAACCATGCTTCATAAGGAGTGGATAAAACGACTGGCTGAGTTTAAGAAGGAATCGGAGGAGGAATTGTTGAATAACAAAAAGCCTATTAGTCAGATATATAGAAATTTTTTGCTTGCTGAATGCTATAGAGTTTTGGAAGGAGCCAACAATTGTTATTCTGTTGTTCTTGCTCCAGCCCAACATCCAACGACAAAAGAAGAGGTAAAGTCATTGAAAGAAGAATTGAAGCCTGAATTTCAGTATAAAATAACATCCGTTACATTGGAAGATTTCATTGAGAAGACTTTGGAGATTTGTCCCCAAAATGAAAATGCTCCGTTTGTTTATTTCAAGGATAGGTATCTTGATTTTTCGAATAGCGTCATGCGGTGATAAATTCTCATTTGCGCCGCAAATTTGCGGTGATTTGCCAGAATGTTGTTCAATTCAGGCTGGTGAGTGGGTTGAAGCCCCGTAATTTCATCTTTGCCATGGAATGGTCGTAAAATTATTCCTATCTTTGCGCCAAAATCAAGAATGTTATGGGCGCATATATCAATTTGGGAAATTTCGGATTCCAAAGGGTAAGAAACAGTGAATATGTTGACAAGTCGGGGCTTATCGCTATTGTCAACGGTACGCTTTTCACCGAGCGTAGTTTCAGTTGCGTTTCGCGTAGTCGTCGCTTCGGCAAGTCGGTGGCTGCCAAAATGTTATGTGCCTATTACGACCAATCGTGCGACTCGCGCCACCTTTTCACCGACCTTGAAATTGCCTCCGACCCTTCGTTTGAGAAACACTTGAACAAGTACCCCGTCATTTTCCTCGACATGACTAATTTCACCACACGTTTCAAGGACGACAGCATTATGGAACATGTGCAAAAGGAGTTGAAGGAGGACATACACGAGGCCTATCCTGATATTCCTGTCAAGGATGACGATGACTTGATGGCTTACCTTATTCGCGTCACGGATTCCACCCATCAACCGTTCATTTTCATCATCGATGAATGGGATGCCATCTGCCGCGAGTTCAAGACGGGCACGCACGCCATGGACGAATATGTCAGTTGGCTGCGCCGTATGTTCAAGGGAAGCAATTCCCCACAGGTGTTCGCAGGCGTTTATATGACGGGTATTTTGCCCATCAAGAAGTACAAGACCGAATCCGCGCTCAACAATTTCATTGAGTATTCGATGGTGGAGCCAAGGAGGATGGCACCTTATTTCGGATTCACGATGGATGAGGTTAGGACTTTGGCAGAAAAACACGGCATGGACTTCGCCGAATTGGAGAAATGGTACGATGGCTACCAGATTGGCGACGAAAATTCAATGTTCAACCCTAACTCGGTGATTCAAGCCATTGATGCAGGCCGCTGTCGCAGTTTTTGGGCCACAACGGGTTCATACGATGCCGTGGCGCATTACATTCAGATGAATTACGAGGGACTGAAGGACGATGTGGTGCAGATGTTGGCTGGTAAACATTGTGCTGTTAATCCCACGGGATTCCAAAACGATATGTCGGTGATATATACTAAAGACGAT
This sequence comes from uncultured Bacteroidia bacterium, assembly GCA_902769815.1. Taxonomy (GTDB): domain Bacteria; phylum Bacteroidota; class Bacteroidia; order Bacteroidales; family F082; genus Limimorpha. Next base: position 3,450 of record CACXQO010000218.1, read on the forward strand.
GTGCTGACACTGCTTATTCATTTAGGCTATTTGTCATACGATTGGCAGGAGAATGAATGTTATATACCCAATCTTGAGGTTGCGGGCGAGATGGTCAACGCTATCAAGATGAACAATTGGAGCCATGTCGCTGGCGCAATCGAAAAATCCAAGCAACTCCTTCAGGCCACCCTCCGTGGAGATGAAGATGCTGTGGCGCGTGGTGTGGATGCTGCCCATGACGAGAACACCAGCATATTGAGCTACAACGATGAGAACTCGTTGGCCTGTGTATTGAGCATAGCCTATTATTACGCTTCCAACGACTACATCATTCATCGCGAGTTGGCCACGGGCAAGGGCTTTGCCGATTTGGTGCTCATCCCTCGGAAAAATGTCGATTCGCCCGCCATCGTCATCGAACTGAAATACGACAAGGCCGTTGATACCGCTATCGAGCAAATCAAGCGCAGGCAGTATCCCGATAAGGTTGCGCAGTATGCCGACCGTTTGCTGCTTGTGGGCATCACCTACGACCGCGAAAGCAAGCAGCATCATTGCCGCATCGAAAGGCTTGCGTGAGATTGGGCATTTGAACAAAAAAATCGGGCAGAAACATCAAGTTCTCTGCCCGATTTTCATTATGTCCAAGGCCAATCAAAATGTTTCAGGAACTATGTCAGCCCCTTCATCAGCCTCGAAATAAGGCCGTCTTTCAAAACCGAACATTTTGGCAATCAAGCTACTCGGAAACTTTCGGACACTTTGGTTGTAAACCTTGGCGGTTTCGTTGAAACGGTTTCGCTCGGTGAGGATGCGGTTCTCGCAGCCGGCTAATTGCGCCTGCAAGGTGAGATACTCCTCGTTGGCTTTCAGGTCGGGGTAGTTTTCGACGGAAACGATGAGTCGGTTCAAGGAGTTGCCCAACTCATCTTGTGCCGACTCGAAATTGGCGAATTCGTTCTCATCAAAGTTCTCCGTATTGACCGTAGTCGCAGCGGCCTTGGAGGTTAGGCACAAGGTCAGCGCGGCGTTGGTAGACGTTCTCCACCTGACCCCAGGCCGTGGTCATGGCCTCTTGCTTCTTGACGAAACCATTGTAGGTGCCGATGCCCCAAATGAGGATGACACCCACAATGATGGCGATAATAATGCCTGTTTTCTTCATAATCAAATGAATTCCAGCTTGTCTTGCGTGGTGTTCTTTTCGCAATAGTGGCAGTGCAGTTTGATGTTGCCCTCAGCGTCCTTAATCACGGTGAACTTGGTCGGCACGTCGTGTTCCTTGTTGGTGACGCAGTTCGGGTTGAAGCACTTCACGATGTTCTCGATGCGCTCTGGGATGGTCACTGTCTGCTTCCTGATGACCTCGAAGTCCTTGATTTCGATGATGGAAGCGGTGGGGGCGACCAAGGCAATCTTGTTCACGTCTTCGGGCGCGAAGTATTTGTCGGAGGCTTTGACGAAGCCTTTTGTGCCGTACTTCTTGCTCTCCACGTTGGTGCCGAAATACACGGGTGTGGTGACTTTCTCCAAGCCCAGAATCTTGACGACTTGGAACACCTTGTCGGCGGGGATATGGTCGATGACGGTGCCATTCTCAATGGCGCTAACGGTCAGTTCTTTTTTCTTTTCCATAGTGTTGTGTGTTTGTTGTTTGTCTTATGTGGGATACACTTCGTGTAGAAATCGTTCAAAAATATATCTCAAAATCTTCTAAAATCCGATTTCGAATCTTTTTATCATTGTTTTGATTTTTGATTGATTTTATATTGATTTTTGACAGATTTCTTTGCGAAGCAAATACCAATCATTTTAATCCTAAAATTGAAGCGATGAGTGCCTGACGGGCATAAACTCCGTTTTGTGCCTGTTGGAAATAATATGCCTTTGGGTTGGCATCGACATCTACATGGATTTCATTGACGCGCGGCAGCGGGTGCAGCACACGGCAGTTGGGCTTCGAGTTCTCCAACATGGCGTTGCGCAGCACGTATGAGTTCTTCACCTTCTCGTATTCCTCTGGGTCGGGGAAGCGCTCGCGCTGGATGCGGGTCATGTAGATGATGTCGGAGTGGGGGATGGCATCCTCAAGTTCGGTGTACTGGTGGTATTCAAGATTGCGGTCCTTGATGTGCTGTTTGACGACACTCGGCAGCTTCAACTCGACGGGTGATACGAGGTTGAACTTCGCGTTGAAGTTGCACATGGCCTCCACGAGGCTATGGACGGTGCGGCCGTATTTCAGGTCGCCGACGAGTGTAATCTCCAGATTTTCAAGCGTTCCCTGTGTTTTGCGGATACTATAGAGGTCGAGCATACATTGCGTGGGGTGTTGGTTGGCACCGTCGCCCGCGTTGATGACCGGCACTTTCGACACTTCGGAGGCAAAACGCGCCGAACCTTCGATGGGGTTGCGCATGACGATGAGGTCGGCATAGCTTGCCACCATCGTGATAGTGTCGGCAAGGGATTCGCCTTTCTGGATGCTTGTTCCGGCGGTGCTGCTGAAACCGATGACGTTGCCGCCCAAGAGTTGGATGGCCGTCTCGAAACTCAAGCGGGTGCGCGTCGATGGCTCAAAGAAGAGCGAGGCGATGATGCGCCCGTTCAGCAGGTTCTGGTGTGGGTTTTTCTCGAAGTCCTCGGCGATGTCAAGGACGTGGCAGATTTCCTCAGGCGTGTAG
>CACXQO010000219.1 GCA_902769815.1 uncultured Bacteroidia bacterium
CGCGAACTTGCAGACCCGTCAATGGCGGTTGCGGCTCTGGGCCTGTCACCCGATGTGCTGATGACCGACATGAAAACTTTCGGATTCATCTTCGAATGTCTGTGCGTCAGGGACTTGAGGGTTTATTCACAAAGTTTGGGCGGCTATATCAGTTATTATCACGACCGCTATGACTTGGAGGCTGATTTCTTGCTACACCTTGACGATGGGCGGTATGCGCTGATTGAATGTAAATTAGGGAGCCGCGAAATAGATGAGGGTGCTGGTCATCTGCTACAGTTGAAGGAACTGATAAAAAAACACAATGCTGAGAATCCGAAAAACCAGCTTCGCGAACCGGATTTGCTCATCATCCTGACTGGAGGACAGTTGGCTTACACACGGCCTGATGGCGTGAAAATCATCCCGATAGGATGTTTGAAGGATTAGTGGGTGACGCAATTTCCACATTTGAAACAAAGGGGGCCTGGGGGATTCCACCAACCTCATAATACAACAAAAGGCGACCCGAAGGCCGCCTTTCGTATTGCGGTTGAGACGATTGTCGTCGGGGTTATTGTGCAACCTCCACCTCCCAGTCTTCGGGGATGCCGTTGACACCCGTAGTCCAGTTTACGCCGCTGGCCTTAGTGAACGTACCTGTGCCGGCAACACCATTCACCCAGTTGGAAGTGGTGCCTGTACCGATGGAAGTGGCAAGGCATGTGATACTGCTCAGGTTGGAGCAGCCGTTGAACATATTGGCGTAGCAGCCTGATGCCAGCGTCGTGGCGGGCAGCGTGGGAGCCGTGGTCAGGCTGGTGCAGTTTCTGAACATGTATTGATAGCAGTAGTTGGCCAGCGTCTCAGCGGGCAGCGCAGGAGCCGTGGTCAGGCTGGTGCAGCCGTCGAACATGTTTTGATAGCATTGTTGGGCCAGCGTCAGGGCGGGCAGCTGCGCGGGGGCGGCGGTCAGGCTGGTGCAGCCGTTGAACATATTGGCGTAGCAGACTCTGTCCAGCGTCGTGGCGGGCAGCGCGGGGGCCGTGGTCAGGCTGGTGCAACCCTTGAACATGTATTGATAGCATTCTCGAACCATCGTCATGGCGGGCAGCGCGGGGGCGGCGGTCAGACTTTTGCAGCCGGAGAACATATAGGCGTAGCAGTTTCTGGCCAGCGTCTCAGCGGGCAGAGCAGGGGCAGTGGTCAGGCTGCTGCAGCCGTTGAACATATAATAATAGCATTGTAAGGCCAGCACCGTGGCGGGCAGCGCGGGGGCAGTGGTCAGGCTGCTGCAGCCGTTGAACATGTGTTGATAGCAGTATTGGCGCAGCACCGTGGCGGGCAGCGCGGGGGCAGTGGTCAGGCTGCTGCAGCCGTTAAACATATAGGCGTAGCAGCTTTGGTCCAGCGTCTCAGCGGGCAGCGCGGGGGCGGCGGTCAGGCTGGTGCAATTTTGGAACATGTAGGAGTAGCAGCCTTGGGCCGACGCCAGCGTCTCAGCGGGCAGCGCGGGGGCGACGGTCAGGCTGGTGCAGCCGGCGAACATGTATTGATAGCATTGTGCGGCCAGCGTCGTGGCGGGCAGCAGCAGGCTGCTTGCATCGGTAAGCTTGACATTATTTTGGAAAAACCATCTAAAGGCTTGAACACTACTCAGCGTGGTGGCCGTGGCGTAGTTCTCCTCGTCTATCAGGCTCATGATGTTGCCGTAGGCTTTTACATCGGCTGTGCCACCAGCAATAGAGGTTCCGGAATAGGAGGTGATGCTGGTGCCGTTGCCGTAGAACTGCACCTTGTCGCCAGCGGAAACTTGGATGTCCGCCGTGGTCACAGTGCTCTTGCCGCCATCGTTCAGCGTGTACTGCATTCCGTTCTTCGGGTTGTTCACCTTGATGGTGCCGTCCGTGAGGGCCTCAAGGGTGAGCGGGGTGCTGCTGCTGAGTTCCGTGTTCACGGTCATGGAAAAACCAGCATTGAGAAATTGGTCTGTGCCAATCCCACCTTCAATAGCGGGGCGCGTACCAATGTATGCCCTATCCGCGGTGTAGGCGTTGCCTATCGCTACAGAAGCCTGAGGAAGCACAATGGCCCAATAGGTCTTCTCTCCAGTACCTTCTTGGCCTTTCATCTTTATCTCTCCGATGCCGTTCATTGCGTAGCTGAAGCCGTTGTCATGTTCGTCGTCTATGGTCGCAAAATTAACGCTCACCGTATTATTCATTCCGGTGATGCAAATAGCCGAGCTGGAAGGCGTGGTCACGTTGAACTTCATCAATGAGCACTTGTTGAGCAAATGGGCTGAATAATGGTTGCCTTCAGATGGGAAGAATTGATCTGACGGTGCCATCGAAATCACCGGAAGATGAGGATAATCCGACTGGTCGCTGATGTTCACCGTGCAAGTGGTGCTGCTCCCTTCCGTAAGGCCAGTAATATCTGCCTTGTTTCCGAGGAAATAGAAGTAAAGCGGCTTGGTGTTGTCACCAGTCGCATCGATGGTGCCGGTAAAACATGTGCCGTTATGGTCAATGTGTCCCACATACTTGCCATCATAGGCCACCAAGATTCGGTCGCCTTCAACAAAACTGACATTCGGCGGGGTGACATTTGCTCTTGTGCCGTTGTTGCCTCCATTATCCACATCCAAGGTGATGCTAACTTTGCCACCTTCGTTGATAGTCTGCTCAGTAGCGTTATCTTTCTTGCATTGAGCAAGACCTAAAACCAAGGCCAAGGCCATCACAAAATAGGTCATTCTTTTCATGGCTTAGTCCTCCTTCTTTTTAAGTGCAACATAACCGAGGCCTGCGCCAATCAAAATGGCAATGCCACTGCCAAGAGGCGCACCAAAGCCGTCGTTGGTAATGTTTGTACCAGTGTTGTCATCGATTTGACCACGGTCACCTCTGGAGTTCATCATTCCATGATTCTTGCCGCTGTTGTCCTTGTAAGGATTCTCGAGCAGCCCACGGTTAATTTGGGCGTTCATTGTGGCCGGCGCCATCAGGGCTGCCAGCCCGAGTGAAAGCACGAGGGCTTTCAGGCTTTTTTTTGTAGCTTTCATTTTTGCTTTGATGTTTATAGAGATTTAAGATTTGAAACTTTTGAATCCAAGGCAATCGATGAAAACCGGCTGGACACCAACGGCTTACGACAACCCGACACTGGCTTTTTGCCTTTTTGAGGGTGCAAAAGTACGGAAAAATATGGACACTGCCCCTTCAATCCGACGAAAAACTTGCGCGAGTGGAAAAAGAATCCAAAATCCGTGGACTGAGAGGGTAATTTTGGTTCATCGGCAGGGGGTTCACATCCACATTATTGGCTGGCTGCCACACTGGGGCAGACGCGCACCGACATATAGGCAGGGGTTGAAACCGCCTGCCTGATGTATTGCCACCCCCTCCAGGGTTCCCCTGTGCCGCCAAAGTCCCAAAGGGACGGCCCGAACTCAAGCAGGCGACGACAGTCCCTGCTTGCAACGGAATGAAAGCACGCTTTCCTGACGAAAACCACAAATCCTAATCCAAAATCAATAATCCTTAAAAAAACGAATTTCAAAAACAAACGCCTCCGTGTCGAAAAAAACGGTAATTTTGCACACTTTTTTGGAAAGCCAAACCCATGCAGAAGACAACCCAACTCGATAGCCCAACCTTCGCCGCCATGCTCCGCCAAGGCGCGGTGCAGTTGGGGCGCGACAAAAAGGTCGTCAACGACCTGAACGTGTTCCCCATCCCCGACGGCGACACGGGCGACAACATGCTGATGACCCTCAAGGCGGGCTGCAATGCCTTGAAAGACAACAAAAAGACGCTCTCAGAAGTTGCTTCAGCGGCCTCTTCGGGGATGTTGCTCGGCGCGAGAGGCAACTCCGGCGTGATTCTTTCGCGCATCTTCGCAGGCTTGGCAAAAGGCCTGAAAGACATGGTGGAAGCCGACGCAAAAACCTTCGCCAAAGCCATGCAAGCCGCTGTGGACGAGGCTTATAAGTCGGTTCCTGTTCCTGTCGAGGGCACCATCATCACCGTGTTACGCGAAGGCGCGGCAGGCGCGGATGCTTGCGGCGACCTCAACCATTACTTTGAAACCCTATTGGAGGCCATGCAAACCTCCCTTGACCATACGCCCGAACTGCTCCCAGTGCTGAAAGACGCTGGCGTGGTGGACAGCGGCGGCGCGGGCTTGTTGAGCATTTTCCGTGGCATGAACGACGCGCTGAACGGCAACATCTCCGACGAGGAAATCGCCCCAACGACGGCCTCGACACCGACCGTGGAACTCGACAAATTCACCGAAAACAGCACACTCGAATTCGGCTATTGCACTGAGTTTCTGCTCCGCCTGATGCGCTCAAAAGTCGATTTGGACACTTTCGACGAGGCGGAAATCATCGACTATTTGAATAAGGTGGGCGAATCGGTGGTGGCGTTCCGCGAAGGCACCACACCTTCACACCTGGCGCGATTCTCAACGAAATGCAGAAATACGGCGAGTTCCTGACCCTCAAAATCGAGAACATGGCGCTGCAACACCATCAATCGACCAACCAAGACAACGCCTCGTTCAAGGTGCCGCCGAAGAAATATGGCGTGGTGACCGTTGCCTCAGGCGAAGGACTCATCAACGCCTTCCGCGAAATCGGGGCCGACGAGGTGATTGCCGGCGGCCAGACCATGAACCCTTCTACGCAGGACTTTTTGGACGCTTTTGCCAAAATCAACGCGCAACACATCCTCGTGTTCCCGAACAACAATAACATCAAAATGGCCGCCGACCAAGCCGCCGAACTTTATAAAGGTGCTGACATTCATGTGCTTCCATCGGCCACCATCGGCGAAGGCTACTACGGCATCGGCTCCATCGACCGCGACAATGCCAACGTCGAGGAAGTCATGGCGAGCGTCACTGAAATCATGCAGAGCGTGGTGACGGGCATGGTCAGTACCGCCATCCGCGATGCCGAGGGCGACCAAGTGACGATTCACATGGGTGATTATGTGGGCTACAGAGGCAAGCAACTCCTTTCCGACAGCCCCAACCGCGAAACCGCCACCAAAGCCTTGGTGGAACGTCTCGGCGCTACCCAACGCGATGTAATGTTGGTGTTTTTCGGCGAGGAAGTGCCTCAAAATGAAGCAGAAAGCCTCGTCGCCGACTTGCAAACCCAATACAAGAACCTTGAAATTATGTTGAACAACGGCGCACAGCCGGTTTATGACTATATTTTTGTGTTATGTTGACATTCTTTAGCGACACCGATTGCGACATCACTCCCAAGGAGTGCGCCGCATACAACATCAAACTCATCTCGATGCCTTACACCGTGGGCGAACAGGTGATTTATCCCTACATCGACTTCGACGAGTTCGATTCCCACAAGTTTTATGACATGCTCCGCGCAGGCACCATGCCGACCACAAGCGCGATGAGCGAAGAGGCTTATACCCAATACTTTGAGCCTGAATTTGCCGCAGGAAACGACATCCTTTATGTGCATTTCTCATCGGGCACTTCCAACACCTTCACCATCATGCATCAGGCGTTGGAGAAACTGAAGGCGAAGTATCCAGAGCGCAAATTCTATGAGGTTGACACATTGGGAATCAGTGCGTTATGCTACAATATCGTCCTCGAAGTGGCCGACCTGCTGAACGCGGGCAAGACCGCCGAGGAAATCGTGGAATGGGCCAAGGTGGAAGTGCCGAAGTTCCCGATGTATTTCTTCGCCGACGACCTGAAATTCTTCCGTCGCAGCGGTCGCGTGAGCGGCTTGGCCGCCACGATGGGCGGTTTCATCGGCATACGGCCCATCATCCACCTCAACGACGAGGGTAAGATGGTGAGCATCGGCAAGGAAACCGGTCGCGCCAAGGCTATCGCACGTTTGGTGCAATATGTCGAAGACCTCGGCGAGGACGTGAAGGCCCACCGTGTGGTCATCGGCCACTCTGACTGCCCCGACATCGCCGCCGAAGCCGAAAGACAACTGAAAGAGAAGTTCGGCCAAGACCTGAACGTCATCACCACCGTCGTCAATCCCATGCGAAGCATAGGTGATTTCAAGATTTATAATTCAAAATTTAAAGATTCATTTGGTGATAACGATAACAGAAGTACAGACCAAAAAGCAGCAAAAGGAGTTCATCGACTTCCCGCTGAAACTCTACAAGGGCAACCCCTACTACACGCCACCCTTGTACATGGACGAGAAGAAAATCGCCTACAAAGACGGCAAGATGGCAGGCCGCATTTCGGGCATCCTGCAACGCGCCGCCAACGAAAAGACGGGCAAGAAACAGGTGCGCTTTTCGCATTTCGATGTCATTGAGGATGAGGAAGTTGCAAGATTGTTGCTGAAAACTGTCGAAGATTGGGCGAAACAAATCGGCATGAACGAGGTGATTGGTCCTTTAGGCTATTCCGACCTCGAGCGCGAAGGCCTGCTCATCGAGGGTTTCGACTATCCCGCCACTTTTGAGGAAAGTTACAACTATCCTTATTATCAGACCTTTATCGAGAATTACGGCTACCAAAAAGACGTGGATTGGACAGGCAGTCGCTTGCGCATTCCCAAAGACTACGACGGCGAGGTCGATAAGTTGGCCGCCTTCGTGATGAAACGCTACAACCTGCACATCGGAACGGCACGCAACACCAACGACTTCATCAAGAAATACGCCGACGGCATCTTCATCGTATGAGCTGCTCTACGGCACCGTGCCCTTCACCGAATGCATGAAAAAGATGATGATAGACAACTTCAAGCTCGTCATCGACGTGAAATATGCCGCCGTCATCCTCGACGAAAACGACAAGATGATTTGCTTCGGGCTGGCTTTCCCCGCCATCGCCGATGCAGTGCGACCTTCGGGCGGGCGACTTACACCTCTTATATTAATAAGGCTGCTCAAGGCCTTGAAAAAGCCCAACGTCATCGACCTCTGCCTCATCGGCGTGGACCCCGAATGGCTCAACCGAGGCGTGAGCGTCATCATTTCCGCCGAGATGATGAAGATGCTCAAACGTATCGATTATGCCGAAACCAACGCCAACTTGGAGGAGAATTACGCGATACAAAACCAATGGAAACGGTTTGA
>CACXQO010000220.1 GCA_902769815.1 uncultured Bacteroidia bacterium
CAATAGTCGGGGTTGTGGAACTGGTACAGGTCGAGGTAGTCCGTCTTCAGGTTCTTCAAGGTGGTGTGAAGGTCTTTCCAGAAATCCTCCACGGTGGTCGCGCCCGTCTTTGAGGCAATAATGACTTTGCTCCGCCTGTCGGCAAACGCCGCGCCAATCTTTTCCTCGCTGTCAGTATAGAAACGCGCCGTGTCGAAGAAATTGAAACCGTTTTCGTAGGCCTTGTGCAACAAATAAACCGCTTCCTTTTCGCTGATTCTCTGAATAGGAAGGGCTCCAAAACCATTCTTATTCACCTTCAAATTGGTCTTGCCTAATGTGATGATTTTCATGGCTGCATGATTTTGCGACAAAAGTATAAAAAGAATTGATACATTTCAACTTTTCAGCCCAAAAAAGGCTTTCAAGTGTAAAAAAAGGCTATTTTTGCAAAAAATTCCAAGATGAAAATTCTCATCCTCAATGGACCCAACCTGAACCTTTTGGGCAAACGCGAGCCTGAAATCTACGGAAAACTCTCTTTCGAGGAATACCTGCCGCAACTCCGCAAGCGTTTCCCGCAGCACGAGATTTCCTATTTCCAAACGAACCACGAGGGCGTACTGATTGACCAACTGCAAACCGCTGTTGGCCAATATGATGCCGTGGTGATGAACCCCGGAGGCTATGCCCACACTTCCATCGCCCTTGCCGATTGCATCCGCGCCATCAGCATCCCCGTCGTCGAAGTCCACATTTCAGACATCACGAAGCGTGAGCCTTACCGCCGACATTCGTTTACGGCCGAGGCTTGCTTGAAGAGTATTATGGGAATGGGCTTGGAAGGGTATGCCAAGGCTATTGATGAATTGATGTAAAATCCCCCTCCCGCAAATCGCTAAACTTCTTCTTTCCTCGGAGGATGCTCTCGAAAACGATGTTCCGATTGTAGATGCAACTCACTTCCTTGTGCTCACAACCTTTTCGTTTCTCGCGCAAGGATTTCAGGCGTTTATAGAAATCCCAATGCGCCTTGAACACCTTTGCAAAGTCCTTCACACAGCCTTCGGCGAGAAACTTCAGCGCGGCTACCCAATCGAGCAAAATGCGATAGGCGATGACAGGAAACACCCTGTCGTCAGGCAGGTTTTTCGCCAATAAAGAGAGGTTGTTGCGGAAATTCAAATAGGTCTTGCGCGGCGAGTTTTTCGGCAAAGTGCCGCCTCCGATATGATACACCTTCGACTGCGGACAACAATACACCTTGTAGCCTGTGTTCTTCAGCCGCCAACACAAATCGATTTCCTCCATGTGGGCAAAGAAGCTGTCGTCCAAACCACCGATTTGATGATACAAGTCGGCGCGGACGAACATGCACGCTCCCGTGGCCCAAAACACTTCTTTCGGGTCGTCGTACTGGCCTTTGTCCACTTCAAGGTTTTGGAACACGCGCCCGCGACAGAACGGATAACCATATTTGTCGATGAAACCGCCACTGGCACCCGCATACTCAAATTGTTCCTTGTGATAATACGACAGAATCTTGGGCTGGCAGGCGGCAATTTGTGGGTCAGCATCCATCATTTCGATAGCAGGCTCAATCCAACACGGTGTCACCTCAATATCTGAATTGAGCAGCACATAATACTGGGCCTCAATCTGTCGCAAAGCCAGATTGTAACCCGTCGTGAAGCCGCCGTTGCTGCCATTCTCAATCAGCCGAATCCCTGGGAAATGCGATTTCATAAACGCCACAGAATCATCTTCTGACGCATTGTCGGCCACGATGATTTCAGTCGTCGAAGAATCGCAATTCGCGATGACATTGGGCAGAAACTGCTCAAGAAACCGTTTCCCGTTGTAGTTCAATATGACGACCGCCACTTTCATGCTTCAGCCTTGTTTCTCTGGTGTTTCCAACGGCGGTGCGACCACAGCCAATTGTCGGGATTGGCCTCGATGAAACGCTCCACGCAGCGCACATACCGCTCCATGATGAAGCCTTTTTCGGTTTCCTTCGGATTGTCGGTTATCAATTCAAAAGTCACTTCATAGTGACCCCTGCCCTGCCGTTTCATGGCCACGAAGACCACGGCATAGTCGAGCATCTTGGCAATGCGCTCCAATCCCGTGAACCAGCAGGTATCCTGATGCAAAAACTCAGTCCAATAGTCCGATTCAACGCCACGCGGGGTTTGGTCGGCCACCATCAGCACAGCATTTTGGCTGTCGCGAAGTTGCGCCAAACGTTTCAAGGCGAAATTGGACTCCACCATCTCCAAGGCACAATCCTTTGTGCGCAAATACATCATAAGCCGCTCAAAAGCAGGACTTTTCACCTTTTTGTAAACTGCCAAGCAATTATGTCCAGAAAGGTCGGGCATCGACTTCCCGAACCATTCCCAATTGCCCGAATGTGGGATGGCGTAGAACACATTCTTGTGCTGCTCTTGCAATCGGGTTATCATTTCGGGATTGGTGTAATGGATGCGGCATCTAAACCCCTTGGAATCCATGCGCAGCGATTTCGGGCCTTCCACAACCAAATCGCACAAGTTAAGGTAAAAGCGTTTCTCTATGGCTTTTATCGACTTCAGATCCTTGTCGGGAAATGAGCGCAACAGGTTCTCCCTGACCACTTTGCGGCGATAGCGAAACACATGGTAGGTCAAAAAGAAATAGAAGTCGGACTTCAGGTAAAGCAGCCAAAACGGATGGACCGACATGAAATCGGCCCACAACTTCACGATGGCATATCCGACTTTTCCCATACGGCTTATCTCGGATTGTTGTAAAGGTCAACGGCATGTGAGCCCCAACTCCGCGCATATTCGGTCTGGTCGACACCCTGATAGTAGCCCTGACCATAAACACCTTGATAAATCTCCATCGGCCAGCGCGGGTTGTTGACTTCGCCGACCATGTTGGAATGAATCAACTGGTAGTCATTGGTCGAGCGGTCGGGCGCCACAAAGACGAACTTCCTGTCGCGCTGATTGGCCACCTGATAATAGTGCCAAATTGCATAGGGACGGGCGGCTGGCTCATCAGGCACTTCCATGATCTTGTCGGGCTGGCCATATTTCAAGAACACATAGCCTCGGTCGGTGCGATAGCCCGGGAATGATGTGGTACCAAACGACATGTTGACACGACGCACAGCAGCCAAATAATCATCAAAACCTTGTTTGGGATTCATCGGAGAACGCTTGCTCCAGAAATTATAGAGGAACTGCTGCATGGTCTTCAAGTCGTCGGATTTTGCGACGCTGGTGGAATAGTCACGTTCCAAGTCGGTGCAAATCGGGTCGAGATAGCGGATATACTTGCGCAACGTGTCAATCTCCGTGATGTTGTTTACAAAAGTATTGGCGATGTTGACACCAGCCAAATCCTCCAAATCGTAGTTCACACTCGGGTTGCTCTTCTGGAAAAAACAACTGTTCGAGCAAATCAGGGCATTGCTGCGGTCGCGCATCTCAACAACAAGGTAATAGTTGCCCGTAGGCAAATCCTTGATATCGATGGTGTTGAGCAGGATGTCAACCTTCTTCACATCAAAACGCTTGTTGAAAGAATAGTTTTGCATCCGGCTCGACGACTCCACCGTTTCAATATAATAGTTGACGAGAAACTTGCCCTCATCATAGAGTTTGTCGCTATTATACAACTCGACATAGAAATTCAGTTTCTCGTCCGAAGCGCCAAAGAAGGGATAAACCCTCGGAAGGAAATCGAAGCCACTCTTGGTGCAAGCGGTTTGTTTCTCGGCCTTTGAGTACGAATCGAACAGCAATATGTCGGAAACGGCAGGCATCCCATCCACGAAATCCACCTTCACGGTAATGCTTTCCATAGGCAAGGCCTCGCCGCTGTTCATATCAGTAATGCTGATTTCCATCTCATACTCGCCGTTAGGCAACGAGAAACGCTGTTGGTCAATGAAAGCACCACTGAGGTTCGCGGTGTCGGTCACCACGGGGCTGTCCAAGGCAATCTTGGAATAGGCGGAAATCTTTTCGCCGTCGCGGAATACGGTCTGGATTTCAATCGTCGATTTGAACTTTCCCGGCTCAAATTCCTTATACACAGCCGTCCGGCAGTCGAAAGCGATGGCGTTTTCAAGGTAAGGTGTCATTCCCGGAACGCAAAAAGTTGTCGTTGAAAGATAGGCCTTCAGCCGCTTGGTTTTCACTTGTGCTTGGCCACCGAAAGCCAACAGAATGAGCATGATAGCAATAAACAATCTTTTCATGGCATACATATTATTTCACTTTGCAAAGATAGTGTTTTCGCATCAAATAGGAATTTTTTTTCGGGAAAATTCTCAACCTATCGAAAAATGTCGTACTTTTGCAGCGGAGATATGGCTGAGTGGTCGATAGCGGCGGTCTTGAAAACCGTTAAGCCGAAAGGCTTCGGGGGTTCGAATCCCTCTGTCTCCGCATCGGGGCGGTCTCGAAAACCGTTGAACGCTTTGCGTTCCAAGGGTTCGAATCCCTTTCTCTCCGCAAGAAAGAGCAAGCATCTGAAATTCAGGTGCTTGCTCTTTTTTTTGGACAAAACGGGTCAAAATCGGGTCAATTGAACAAACTATGCTTTTGCTGACGCATTTTCTTATCACGTTATAAAAGATAGTAGGTTTTCTACACGAATCACCATGAATTGGCCATGAATTTTCAAAAAATCATTTCTGATAACGTGAATCATTCAAGAAAACTCAGGTCAAAACAAAACTGTATTCCCTACCGTATTTCAGATGCTGCGCCAAGAAATCCGTAGGATACTCGACCTTATAGTCAATCACTTGGCCATTCTCAACGATGGGAACAATTTCAGGATTGATGAAACCGCCGTAAGGTTTGAGGCCCAAAGCGTTGTAACGCTCCTTGACTTCCTTGTGTAGCTCAGGATTGACCTTCACCGCATACTTTTCAACGATGGATTTGCCTGCGGCATAGTCGCCTTCGCTCTTAATGCGCTGGATTTCGGCCAAAAGTTCACCAAACAGTCCTCGCAAAGCCTCGAAGTCGTTGATAATGAAATAGGTCTTGCCGTTCTCCACCTTTTTTTCGATGATATTGGCTGCCTTGCCTTTTTCGTAACACCATTCCGAAACGAGTTTTCGGTTCTGCATGTGAGCCTCGGTAACATCCTTGCCCAACTCTACACGAGCCAACTGGGTCATCATGCCATTGCGAATGTAAGAACAATACTCGGCCTTATATGCCTCACTGTCAGGCATTATGCCTAACTCCACCATCTTCGGATCTGCGATGTAATACAATCCGAAAAGGTCGGCACGAGACTCCTCCAAGGTCGAACTGAACTCCTTCAACGCACCAGGGGGCGTGTCAGGAAGCAATTTGCCCGAGCCGTGACCCAAGCACTCATGCAAATTGGTATGAACCACAGAGGCATCGGGGCCGTATTTTTTGCACAATTCTACCTCTTCCTCAGAATAGGCAAACTCCTTGAGGGCACTTCTCGGGCTTTCTTGGGCTGCCTTGTCATAGGCTTCCATCAAGTTGGTGATAGTCACCGACTTGGAGCCGTAATCCTTCCGAATCCAGTCGGCATTGGGCAGGTTGATGCCAATCGGGGGCGAAGGAAAACAGTCGCCGCCAAGGGTGGTAACGATGATGCTCTTGGCCGAAACGCCTTTACATTCCTCTTTCTTGAAACGCGGGTCTACGGGCGAATGGTCCTCAAACCATTGCGCGTTCTCGCCAATCAGGTTGGAGCGTTTCGTGGCCTCCAAATCCTTGTAGTCAACGATGGCCTCCCAAGTGGCTTTCATGCCCATTGGGTCGCCGTAATCTTCGATGAAACCGTTCACAAAATCGATATGCGAAACTGAATCCTGCACCCACGCGATGTTGTATTCGTCCCAAATTTTCAGGTCGCCCGTTTTGTAATAGTCAATGAGTTTTTGCGTGTAGTTGCGTTGTATGTCGTTCTCCGCCACCTCGTTAGCCTTTTCCAGCCAGCCGATGATGGCTTTGATGGCTTCGCTGTACAAGCCATCGACTTTATATACGACCTCATAAACACGTCCGTTTCCTTTCACCAACTTGGAGTTCAAGCCGTAGGAAATCGGCTTAGCATCGTTGGGGATGCGCATTTTGTCATAGAAGGCTTCCACCTCGGCTTTACTGAGGTCACCCTCATAAAAGTTCACGCAAGAATTGGCGATGATGTCGTCCTCGCTGCTGCGGCGCACTTTGAACAATTCCTTGTCGAAAACAATAGGTGTCAGAAAGGTGATGAAATCCTCAATCGTTTCGCCTTCGTTAAGCGGGAGCAAGTTGGTATCGCTACCTTTCACCAAATCAGCGAAATAGACCTCACTGATTTCGGGGAAAAACTTGTCCTCGGCATAGTGGTGATGAATGCCATTGCTAAAAAACACACGCTTGGCATACACCACAAAATTCTGGAAATCAGCACACTCGCGGTCGCCTTTGTATGAGTCCAAAACAGCCTCGATAGTCTTGCGAATCGTCAGGTTGTATTTGAAATTTTGGTCGGTAAGAATGTCGCGACCGCATTTTGCGGCTTCGCCCAAATAATAAATGTAACTTTTCTGTTGCAGCGTCAGTTGGTCCCATTCCGGGATTTGGTAGCGCATAATCCTCAAATCGGCGAACTCGTCGACAAGATATTTGAATTTTTGATTTTCAATCATTTATACAAATCTCTTGGCGTGTAATAATCGTATGGCGGCATGGTTTGCGGGTCGAGGTTGTTATATGTGCCGTCCACCTGGATCTTCTCCTTATTATAAATATAATGGCGGCAGAACCACTTCAAATCATCCACCGTCAAAGGACCGCCAACCGCCACACTATGGCCATAGCCCTCGAAACGGCGGGCAAAATAAGGATAGCCGTATTTCTCGAAACGTTTCACCAAGGCATCCGTGCCGAAAAAGCCCACATTGAAAAGGCTCAATCCTTTGTAGGACACCAAGTTATCCTGCGTTCCGTGAAACATCATGGTCGGGGCTGGCTCATGGTTGCGATACTGCACCTTGCCCTCCTTCGAGAAGATGGCACCCGCGTAACTCACCACGCCCGCCAAGCGGAAATCCGAAGGAAGTATGTCGTAATTGAGGAAGCCGTTGCACAACGCATAATCCACCTGCAATGAAGTGATGGCACCCGCGCTTGAGCCAGTCATCACGATATAATCCTTGTTGATTTTCAATTCCTTGGCATGATCAAGCAGATAGGCCAAGGCCGAAATCGCGTCCTCCGTGGCCATGTAAACCGCCTTTTCCAACGGTTCGGTATTCAAAAGGCCAAGGTTTTTGGCACCTTTCAAGCCCAAACGGTAATCAATGGAGGCCACCATGAAGCCCTCGTCCACCAACTGTTTGAAATAAGCCTTCTCCCATTTTCCGTCACGATGTCCGCCGATGAAGCCACCACCGAAGACATAAACCAAGCAAATGGTGCTATCATGCACGGTTTCAGGCGTGTAGAAATCAAGATAAAGAATCAGTGTGTCGCGCTCGGCATACTGATAGGTCTTCATGTCCTGCGCAAAGGCCGTCATGCCCGCGAGGAAAAGCGCTAAGATTAGAATTAGTTTTTTCATGTCGTCTGTTTTTTTGACTATGGCTTATGGCCAATGACTATGGCTTGCTTCACCCGTATTGCGAGCCATCAGCCATAGGCCATTGACCATCGTTATGATTGATGTGTTTTGTAGTATTCTTTCAGAAATTCAGGCAGTTGGCGCAAAGCAGCCTGCTCGCGCCATTGTTTCTTGACTTCTTGCGCAGGCACGCCAAAGACGGCTTTGCCCGGCTCAATGTTCTTGTCGACAGCGGAAGTGGCCAACACGACCGC
>CACXQO010000221.1 GCA_902769815.1 uncultured Bacteroidia bacterium
CTTCGATGGTTTCCAGGACTTCGCGAACGGCCTGTAAGTACTCATTTTCGCCCGGATGCTTGGCTTCCAGAGCGGTCATAATTTCATTGACTTTCATTTTTTGACTTTAATTAAGGTTTATTTAACGTTTAGAAAGTTGTTTGTTCCAATTAAATCGCTGCAAAGTTAGGATTTTTATTTGAACAATTTCCAAATTATGTGAAATATTTTCTTTTTCCTCTTTTACTTGACCTCATTTTGCGGGTCGTTGTCCTCAAAAACCACTTCACCTTGCTCATACTCAACGATTTTCATCACTGTTCCATCGGGATTGTAGTAAATCTCCTTTCCGTGCTTCACATTGTCGACGTAGGGCACTTCGAGGCACTTGTAGCCCGATTCGGCGTAGCAAATCTGTTTTCCGGTGCCCATTTTGTACTCTGCTTTGGCCGCCAATTGCCCCTCGGGATAAAAGATGAACCACGAGCCGTCCATCATGCCGTCCACATACTGGCCTTCTTGGAAAACCTGCCCGTTGTCGTACCATTTCCTGATTTCCCCGCTGAGTTTGCCATCGACGTAAATCTCCTCCGAGGCCAAGTTGCCCTTTTCGGAATAGGTGCGGCAAACGCTGTCCAACTGCCCCTGCTTGTACCAGCAGTCCGACTCGATTTGGCCATTCGCGTGCCAGCGCATGAGATGGCCTTCCAATACATCATCTTTATAAATGGCCTGCAACGACTTCTGCCCGTTGGTGAAATACCAAACACATTCGCCGTTGAGCTTGCCGTCCACATAGCGCAGTTCCGATTTCAGGTTGCCGTTTTCCCAATAGGCCTTCTCCACACCGTGATTGCAGGCCGCAAAAAACGACATCGAAACCAACAAAAACGCCCATTTTTTCATTCCACTTTCATTTTGAACGGGTCAATGGGTTTCAGTTGAATCAACTCGTTGTCATACTGATAGACGCTCCAATATTGGTTTTCCCTGCCGTTGCTCCTACCCTGCTTCAGGTAATTGCGGTTGAAGAAACGGTATTGCGTGTGCAGCAAAGGCACGTCGCAGCAATTGAGGCAGTCCATCATGCCGTCGCCGTAACGCCGCAACGCGGAAAGGAAAAACGTGGCCATGTCGTAACCCTCGAAAGCGTAGGTTTGAGGCTCGGCGGCATACTTCTTGCGGAAACGCCTCACGAAACGCTTGACGGCATCGCTCTTGTAGTCAACAAAACCGTCATCGAGATAGATAGTGTTCATTTTCAACAGGTTGTCGACCAACAGTTTTTCATATTTCGACCAATGGGGAGCCGCAACCAAAGTGATGGGATAACGCTCGGTTTCCTTTGCAAGGGCGTTCAATACTTGCGTGGCAAACACATTGTCGTCGCCGAAAGCCACAATCAAGTTGTTGCGCACGCCCGAAAGATTCGAGATTACCTTGTCGATTTCATTGAAAGTGAACCGCTTGATGGAATTGGACAGCACCAGACTATCCTTGACCCCGTTACGGAAATCGTCGACGGAATACACCTGCCCTTCCACCTCAACAGTAGACAGCAAGCGGGTGCCCATTTCGAGGAGGTCGCTCTCGTGTCGGGCGAATTGAAGAAGTTCGTCGCCCTCGACCGTCACCTCATGGTTCAAGGCCAAATCCAAATGATGCTGCAGTTGGTTCAAAAATGCAGAATCAGCCGAACCTTCGCGACTGACAATGAACACATTGGATTCGGAATAGCGGTGTTTCACCAAATTGGAAATCGTATGAATCTGCCCGATTTCGCTCGGCTTCAATTTCACCACATTCGGGTTGCCCTCAACGACCGACTCTCTCGTCGATAATGGGTTGACCACTACAATGTCATGCGCCTTGGCGTATTCCTCGACCAAAGCAAACGACTTTCCGAAAAAAGGCCCCACAATCAGGTCAAGGTCTTTGCCTCGAATCTTCGACAATGCTCTTTCGGCAGTCATCACATTATCAGTCACATCCATGACGGTCAAATCAAGGTTCAGGCCATCTGCCTCAAGTGCCTCCACCGCCAACATAAAGCCCTCATAATACTGCAAAAACGACATCGGGCGCGACTTCTGTGCCTTCAGCGCATTGTTTTTCGAAATCTCCAGCCCATCCACTTCGTTCAAGTAGAGCGGAACCATCAAGGCCACCTTGTAGCGCCTCGAAGCGTTCTCGAGCGCGGCTACACAATCACCCGACTCGCCAAACCTATATTCAAACTCCTGAATTTCATCTTCTTCCACCACAACAGGCTCATCCTCTTCTTCCACTTCTGGAAGTTCGACAAAAGGCTCTGTCTGAATGAGAACGGGATCAATAGGGATGAGAACCACTTGATTTGTAAACACATGTGAGCCAACAGAAACATTTATCCTCCTAAACTCAACCTCATCCACTTTCCAACGCCTCAGCAGCGACGACACTCTCTCGTTCTTTTCGCAACGGTGCAAAATGTAGTCATTTTCATTGACGATGATTGGAATGTTGATGACCATCCCTTCGCGAAGCCTGTTCTTCACACCCGGATTGGCCGCCTTCAAATCCGCCACATCTATGCCGAACTTCTTGGCGATGTCGTACAAATCCTCCTTCGATTGCACAGTGTATTTGCCATCGGGCACCACCACCACTTTACGTTCCCGCTTCTTCGAAGCCTCAACCTGAACGGCAATCGGTTCTTCCACGGGTGCCTCCGACTCTTCAACAACAGCAACCGGTTCATCAACTATTTCCTCGACAGGCTCAAAAATCGGTTCAACGACGGGTTCATCAACACGTTGCACAACTGGTTCATTATCAATTTCTTTTATAGGTTCTGGAGAGAGAACCACCTCTTCTGGCCGATGCTCCTTTGGCTCTTCTTTTGGCTCTTCTTTGGGTTTTTCAACAGAATCAACGGCAGGTTCAACAATAGGCTTCCCAAAAGGCTCATTCACAATCCCTTCCGATTTTATCTCCACTTCGGGTTGTGGCTCAGGCTCAACCTTGGGCTGCTCTTGGGGTGGCTCGCTTTTTTTATTCGTATTCGTGCCTGAATTGGTATTTGAAGGGGTATGAACAGGAATAATCAACACCTGTTCCGCCTTCAAGCCATTCTTCACCTTGGGATTGAGTTCTTCGATGGTTTTGACGGAAACCTTGTAGGTCAAGGAAAGGCCGTAAAGGGTTTCGCCCCACTTCACATGATGCACATAATACTCCTTTCCGTTGATTTCCTTGGTTTGGTTAGAACGCTTGCTTGGTTTTTGGGCATAGGCGACACCTGATGCCAACATCCCAAACAAAAGAAGGAAAAACAAAACCAGTTTTTTATTCATAACTTATTCATTTTCAACAATCATTCCCACTCAATAGTCGCAGGCGGCTTCGACGAGATGTCGTAACACACGCGATTCACGCCCTTTACCTTATTAATAATGTCGTTCGATACCTTCGCCATAAACTCATACGGCAGATGCACCCAGTCGGCGGTCATGCCGTCGGTGGAAATCACTGCACGGAGGGCTATGGTGTATTCGTAGCTTCTTTCATCACCCATCACGCCGACCGACTTCACAGGCAGCAGCATCGTGCCCGCCTGCCAAATGCTATCATACAGGTTGTCAGCCATTTCGTTAGGATAAGATGCGCTTGGCAGTTCGCAAGGCCAATTGCGCAGGCCTTTGATGAAAATGTCGTCGGCATCGCGCAAAATCCTCAATTTCTCTTCCGTCACTTCGCCCAAAATGCGGATGCCAAGGCTCGGCCCAGGGAAGGGATGGCGGCCTATCAGCTCGCGCTTGATGCCCAAGGCGCGACCCACGCGGCGCACCTCGTCCTTGAACAAGGAGCGCAACGGCTCCACAATTTTGAGGTTCATCTTTTCGGGCAAGCCGCCCACATTGTGGTGCGACTTGATTTTGCAACTCGGCCCGTTCACGCTCACACTTTCAATCACATCAGGATAGATGGTGCCTTGGGCGAGCCAACGCGCACCTTCAATCTTCTGTGCCTCAGCGTCGAAAACGTCAATGAAAGTCGAGCCGATGGCCTTGCGCTTGGCTTCGGGGTCGGTGACACCTTTTAGTTTCTCAAGAAACAGGTGTCCCGAATGAACGCCTATCACATTGAGGCCCATTTCCTTATAGGAATCCAAGACTTCCTCAAACTCATTCTTGCGCAAGAGGCCATTATCCACGAAAATGCAAGTCAGGTTCCTACCAATCGCTTTATTGAGCAAGACGGCAGCCACAGTGCTATCCACGCCTCCCGAAAGGCCGAGAATGACTTTGTCGTCGCCCAATTGCTTTTTCAAACTCGCCACCGTGTTGTCGATGAAGGAATCCGGAGTCCAGTCGCCCTTGCAGCCGCAAATGCCGAGCGCGAAGTTGGCCAACATTTGCGGGCCTTCCTTGGTGTGGAACACTTCGGGATGGAACTGCACCGCG
>CACXQO010000222.1 GCA_902769815.1 uncultured Bacteroidia bacterium
CATTTTTATGCGCCAACGCTTTTGATTTCCCAAAACACGGCAAAATTCCTTGTCATTCGTCACCACCCCGCCCGCAGCGACACATGGGGCATAATGCCGAACATCGAGTAGGCATAAACCCGCATTTCGTTCATGCTGGTATTGGTCTCAAACTGATACCCTAACGGGTTCAAGCGGTTGTAGGCATTGAACACTCCGACACTTGCGCTCCAGTTGAAACTGTTGTTGTACTTTGGCGAATGATAGGCAAACGAAAGGTCCAAACGGTGATAGGCTGGGGTGCGGCTTGCGTTGCGCTCGGTGTAAATCGGGACGGTCTGGCCCAAGTATTCATAGAAACCCACAGGCAATGTGACGGGATGCCCACTCGAATATTGCCATGCCGCACTTGCGCTCCAACGCGGCGTGAACTGGTAATTGCCGTTGATGCGGAAGTCGTGAGGAATGTCAGACAAGGCCGGATATGGGTTGCCGTCGTTGATACCGTCGATGGTATAAGTCACCCTTGAGTAGGTATAGCTCATGGCACCAGTGAATTTCCCGACCCTCTTCGCAAGGTTAATCTCAACGCCGTATGCCTTCGAGTTGCCGCTTCTCACTTGGCTCAGCACATTCGGGTTGCTGATGAGTTGGGCATGGTCGAGGAAGTCGATTTGGTTCCAGCCTTTCTTGTAATACAGCTCGACCGAAGTGGAGAACTGACCGGCAAAATCGAAAAACGCGCCCGCCGAAACCACGTCGGCGATGACGGGCTTCAGCCCATCGACAGCCGGAAACCACGTCTCCAAAGAGGAATAGTCCAAGGTGTTGTTTTCCAGCACTTGGATGTACTGCACGTTTCGGGCATACGCGGCCTTCAAGGACGTGTTTTCGCCCAGCATGACGTTCATGCTTACTCGGGGTTCGGGATAAACCAGAGTCTTCCCGCCGCCGCCCAAAGGCTGGAAGGCCGACAGGTGAAGGCCATAGTTGAAGCCCAACCAGCGCAAGGGTTTCCAGTCGTTGAGCACAAAGGCGGAATATTCCATTGCCTGATAGCGAGGCAGGCTCAAAACCGTGCTGTCCGATTCGCCGGGAGTGAAGGCATGACGGATGGCACCAACTCCGATGCGCAACTCGCAGTCGGGGGCGATGTAGTAGCTCAAGGCGGCTTTCAGGTTGAGGTCGGAAAGGCCTGTGTGCCAGTTGTATTTCCGCCTTTTGTAGAGGAAATCGAGACTGTTGCGGTAGTCGCTGACGATGAAGGCCGTGTTGAGGAACCAGCGGCTGCCGAAGTTGTGCGTCCAACGCAAGACGCCGGAGGTGTTGCCCCAGGTGTTGAGCAGTTCGTTCCTCGATTCGATGACGTCGTGACCCCTGTAGAAAGAGGCGTATAAGCGGTCATTTTGCCCGATTTTGGTGTTGATTTTCGCGTTCAGGTCGTAGAAAGTGGGGACGAGAGGAATGTCCTCGTTAGGTTTCACGAACAAATCAAGGAAACTGCGACGCGCCGAAACCAAATAAGAGGCCGTTTCCTTGACGATGGGGCCGTTGGCCGTGAGCGTGGCCGCGAAGGGACTCAACGCAACCGAAAAATCGTGGTGGTTCATGTTGCCTTCCTTCATCTTGCAGTCGAGGACGGCAGAGACACGACCGCCGTATTGCGCGGGCATGTTGCTCTTGTAAAGCGTCACTTGGTTCACGGCTTCGGGGTTGAAGATGGAGATCATGCCAAAAAGGTGTGAGGCGTTGTAAATCGGAGCCTCGTCGATGAGGATGAGGTTCTGGTCGTTGGTGCCGCCGCGCACGAACATGCCCGAAGAGGCGTCGCCGAGGGTTTTCACGCCCGACTGCATCTGCACCGCCTTGACGACATCGGCCTCGCCGAACACGCTCGGCAGTTTCCGTATCGAGTTGATGGTCAGCATCTCGGCGTTGAATTCGTTTTGTTTTTGCGGTCGCTCGACGGAGGCCGCCTCCACGGTGACTTCGCCCAAACCCACGGCATTTCCTTCCAATTTGATTTCCAAGGTTTTGTCGGCATCCATGTGGATTTCGACCTCTTGGGTATTGTAGCCCAAATAAGCGCATTGCAGCTTGTGTTTCCCGGCAGGCAAACGCAACGAGAAGAAACCGTAACCATTGGCCGAAGTGCCTGTCTGCGACGAAGCCTCAAACAAAGTGGCACCGATGAGCGTTTCGCCCGTGGCGGCATCGGTGATGTGGCCGCTGAGGGTATAGGTCTGCGCCCGAAGGCCGACAATAGCGGCAAGGAACAATATGGTGATGAGGATGCGTTTCATGGCTTATTCGTTTTCTGGGATTAATTCACTGAAAGTAAAACCCTTGCGTCGCACGTCTGAGGCGAAGAAATAGCCGAAGCCGTTGCTTACGTTGCCTTGCACGTTGCCCGAAATGGTGGAGAAGATGCCTAAGCTCCAGTCGGACTCGTTGAACATGCCCAAAAGGAAGGCGTAGAACGATGGCGAGACCGAACCCGTGATGAAGCACTCTTCCTGGCTCAAATCGGCCATGTCGTAGCCGTTGGTGAAAGACTGCACGGAGAACAGGGCTTGCAGCGACATGTCGGAGTGGACGAAGGTCCAGAAGTTGAGGCTGTCGACGGGCGTGTTTTGGGGCGAATAGAAGGTGACTCCCGTGATGGCAGGCTGCTCCGAAAGCGTATAGACGTGCTTGGGGAACTGGAAACTATGCATGGCATCCCCTGAAGTCGATTCGTATGTGCGACATTTGATGTTGTCTTTCATCAGTTGGAAGTAGTCCGTATCGCCCAAAGGCAGTAGATAGTCCTCGGCGGTGATGTCGCCCGTGGGTGTCTCGACGACGAGTCGGTAGGTCTTGCCCGCCTCGCCTTGGAAGGGTTGCTCCGAAACGAAGGTCTTGTTGCTACGGTCATTCACCTTTTCAATATAAGGAATCGTGTCGCCCTCGCAAAGCACGAAAACGCGGTTGATTTCGGGCAATGCGGAAGGGCTTTCGTTCCATTGCTTGACGGGCGAGACGACGACGCTGTGTTGGCGCATCTCGGTGGTCACGTTGCCGAAGACCGCCACCTTGCCCTGCAAGGCTTCGCCATTAGGCTGGTCGAAACTGTTGATGTCGACTTCATCGATGCGGCTGCAGGAGGCGAGAAGCAGAACCAACGAGAACAATAATACTTTCTTCACTTTTTTCACTTTGGTTGATTTTGGAGTGCAAAAGTACGAAAAAATGGCAAATAGGAAAAAATAGGCTTACCAAAATGATAAGCCTATTTGACAACCTTTCGAGTTCCTTACAATCTGAACTCTATTGTAACCGATTCTGGACTACCATTGTACTTTCGAGTTGCCTTCATTTGATAACACCCCGTCTTCGAATGAGTAAATACATCATGTCGACCTACTTGTTTCCATTCAGACACAATAGTTGACCATTCATGTTTTACGGATGGTCTCCACTCTAATCCATAATAGCCCCACCACCAAAAGTTTGCGCCATAAACACGACAAGTTATTGTTCCTCCGGCATCTAATCCATATGAATAATGCGTTCCATACTTCCAACCTTTTTCACAGTTTTCTGGAACCTTTTCACATAGTAATACCGTTTCCACATCTTCTTTCAAATTCTTACTGATAAACATGGTGAAGATTTCTTTTCCCGTATCAGTTTCATCGATGTTTTCATCGAATTCGCTTGTCTGTTTTCTTCCTTCATAGAAGGCTTTCAACACGTCCATTGTGTTCTCTCCATATTTTACGGGAATCAATTCAAAGTTCTTTTCTGTCCATAAATCCAAATAGGACTTGTCGTTAGATCCTACTAACAAGACTGCAGAGTTTTCTCCTTTTGCGTCAGTAACGACAATCTCCTTGGAATACTTTCCGAAATCGCTTTCATTGAACACATACATTGAAGTTTGTGGTTTTTCCTTCTTGCATCCAACAAAGAGGAGCGTCATGGCCAACACGGAGGCCAACAGGGTTAATCTTTTTCTTTTCATGATGATTGAATTTAAATTGATTGTTGTAATGTATAATTTGTCTGTGTCGTTAACGATGCTGCAAAAGTACAGATTTCAGTCTTCTCGGTCTGCGGGTGTGTCGGTTTGTCTTGTAGGTGTGTCGGTTTTGCCCGTAAGTGTGCCGTTTCCGTCGGTAAGTGTATGTTTTTGGAAAGCGTCCCTGAAGGCAGGCCACTTGCGCACGGAGATGGCTAACGTCGTTCCGTCTTTCATGATGGCCAAGCGGTGGCGGCCTGTGCAACGCACCGTTTCCACCTGCATAAGGTTCACGATGGCGTTTTGGTGGATGCGGCAGAACATGCCAATGGGAAGGATCTGCTCGAAATAGCGAAGACTTTTCGAGCAGGTCACTGGCTCGTTACTAATAAGGTGGAGAATGCATACATAGTCTTCGCAAAAGA
>CACXQO010000223.1 GCA_902769815.1 uncultured Bacteroidia bacterium
TTTGGCGGATGCGCCGAACTGACAGAAATCACCGTGGAAAGCGGCAACACGGTTTTCGACTCAAGAAACGGTTGCAACGCCATCATCAGGACGAACACCAACGAACTGCTTGCCGGCTGCCAAAACACCGTGATTCCTGACGACGTGACCCGCATCGGCGACAACGCATTTTACTATTGCAGCACCCTCACTGGCGAGTTGGTGATTCCCGAAAACATCACTTCCATCGGAGGATATGCCTTTGAAAGATGCACGGGTTTGACGGGTTCCTTGATTATTCCTAATACCGTTGTCGAACTTGGCGAGTCGGCTTTTGCCTATTGCACGGGCTTTGATGGCACATTGACCCTCAGCGAGAGTTTGACTTCCATCGGAAGCTGGACTTTTGAGGAATGTGATGGCTTCAAAGGCTCTTTGGTGATACCTAATTTGGTGACAGAAATCGGCTCCAGCGCGTTTGAAGGCTGCCACGGATTCGATGGCACCTTGACCCTCTCCAAGAGCTTGGAATATGTAGGAAGTTTTGCTTTTGCAAGTTGTTCGGGCTTCACAGAAGCAGTCATCTTGACCGAAACGCCGCCCACGCTTGATATGTATCCCTTCGGTGGCTTCGGCAGCAACAAACTCATCGTGCCTTGCGGCTGTGTTTCGGTTTACGAGAACTCCGACTGGAGCGAGCAGTTCACCAACATTGTTGATGATTGCGTGGCGATTTCGGAAATGGAAAGCAAGGGAACGGCTGTCTATCCCAACCCAACCCAAGGCCGCGTGACCATCACGGCGGAGGGCATCCGCCACATCAGCATCTATAATATAATAGGTGTGAAGGTGTTTGAAACGACCGTCAATGGCGATTCTTTCGACTATGATTTCAGCGGCCATAATGCCGGAGTTTATCTGGTCAGGATGGAAACCGCGAAAGGCATTGAGGCCAATTTGGTTACGGTGGAATAAAACCTGTACGGATTGATGATGCGGCCTTGGTGAAGTGGGGAACAGGTTGGCACATACCGACAATGGAACAATGGAAGGAATTGCGCGACAACACGACTGGCACTTGGACGGTTCAGAACGGGGTGAACGGATTCCTTTTTACTGCAAGTAATGGAGGCCGTCTTTTCCTTCCTGCTGCTGGTTATCGCAGGGACGAAAATCTTATGGGTATGGGTACCGATGGCATTTATTGGTCGAGTTCGCTTTATGTCGGCATTCCCGATGGTGCGTATGACTTCGGCTTTACGGCAAGCAATAACTTTGTTGACCTTTATTACCGCTACCAAGGCCAATCCATCCGCCCCGTCCGTTCCGCCCAATAAACCCGTTGAGGTCATAACAGCGGAAAAACCACAAAACCACCTTCGAAAACTCTGGAGAAATTCGGAGTGGGAGGGTGGTTTTTTCGGCAAGGGTTGCATTGCATTCCACCGCCTGCCTAATTTCCTGTCACCCCTACGGGGTTCCACGGTGCTGGGCGCGAAGTCTCGTCGGAATGGCGGATATGTTTTTTTTCGGCAGGGGTTTCATTTCATTCCACCGCCTGCCTAAAGTCCTGTCACCCCTATGGGGTTCCACGGTGCTGGGCGCGAAGTCCCATCGGGACGTAGGATGTTAGGCAGGCGGTGCAGCGGAGCGGAACCCCTGCCGAAATGGAACGAGAATACCGATGAAGCCCCGTAGGGGCGAAACTCCCTTGAAAAAGTGTTTATTTTTGCCAAAAACTCCCTTGAAAAAGTGTCGAGTTTTCAAAAAGTCCCTTGAAAAAATGTTCAAATCCTTGCAAAAGTCCCTTGAAAAAGTGTATCTTTGCGGCCGAAACTCCCTTGAAAAAGTGTCATGCTGAAACGAAAAATCGAAAATATCCTTTTGGAATGGAAAGAGGATTCTGAAAGAAAACCTTTGGTTATCAAAGGAATAAGGCAATGTGGAAAGACTTACTCTGTGCTAAAGTTCGCCCAATCGCATTATCGACATAGCGTTTATGTCAATTTTGTGGAAGAGCCGGATTTGAAGTTGGCTTTTTATGGCTCGAAGTCGGTAGACAACATCGTGATGAACCTTTCGACTATGGTGGAAGGTGTCGTTTTTGCTCCGGGCAAGACCTGCCTGATATTGGATGAGTTGCAGGAATGTCCAGAGGCACGGACGGCATTGAAGTTTTTTAAGACCGATGGCCGTTATGATGTCATTTGCACAGGCTCGTTGTTGGGTGTCAAAGGTTATGGGGCGAAGAAGAAAAGCAAGGAAGCGGGAAAAGGCACTTCCGTTCCTGTGGGTTATGAAACCATTGTGGAGATGTATCCGCTTGATTTTGAAGAATTTCTTTGGGCGAATGGGATAAGTCAAGAGGTGATTGCACTGTTGAAAAACGCCTTGGAAACCGAAACACCTGTGCCAGAGGCGATTCATAAGCGGATGTCGGATTTGATGCTGCAATATGCCGTCGTAGGAGGAATGCCCGAGGCGGTGAATACATTTCTTGCCACGCACGACATTGGGCGGGTCGTCAAGGTGCAGCGAGGCATTATTGATGAGTACAAGGACGATATGGTCAAGTATGCCGCCGAGGAGGATCAAAGCCATATCCGTGAGTGCTTTGAGTCGATTCCGAAACAACTTAGCAAGGAAAACAAGAAATTCCAGTATTCGGTGGTCAAAAAAGGCGGACGCGCTTCAAAGTATCTTGGAAGCCTCCAATGGATTGAGGATGCCGGAATCATCAAGCGATGCTACAATCTTACCACTACGGAACTGCCTTTGGATGGCAACGCCATGGATGATGTTTTCAAGGTGTATATGCGGGATAATGGATTGTTCCTGTCGATGTTGGAGTTTGGTGTGCAGGCCGATGTGCTTCAAGGCAATCTGTTGGGCTACAAAGGTGCCATTTTTGAGAACTTGATGGCCGACTTCCTATCGAAAATGGGGCGAAATCTCTATTATTTCCACAAGGATTCGGGCCTTGAGGTGGATTTTGTCATGCGCTACAAAGGCCAATGCACGCTGGTGGAAGTCAAGGCGGCGACTGGGAACATCAAAAGCACGAAAACCATTCTGAAACACCCTGAAGTGTATCATGTCAATCATGCCATCAAGTTGGGCAGCTATAATGTGGGTCGCAGCGGACAAGTGTTGACCTTGCCTTTTTATATGGCATTTCTGCTTGCCGAGTATTGACGATGATGAAGTTTTTCGCTTTTTGTTTTGTGATTTCCTTGAAAACCACTACCTTTGCGCCCTCAATTTTTGTATATTAAGTTTTAAATCATCAAATCTGAAATACTATGTTAAGTCAAGATGTTAAGATTGGAAGCGCTGTCCGTTTGGATGGAAAGATTTATTTCTGCATTGACTTCCAACATGTTAAGCCTGGCAAAGGCAACACTATCATGCGTATCAAACTGAAGGATGTGTTGAGCGGCAATGTGCTTGAAAAGCGTTTCGACATTGGCGTGAAGCTCGAAGACGTGCGCGTTGAGCACCGTCCTTACCAGTACCTCTACAAGGAAGGTGAGGACTACATCTTCATGCACACCGAGACCTACGAGCAAATCCCGATAGCTGGCGACAACATCACTGGCGTGAAGTTCATGAAGGAAAACGATGTGGTTGACGTCGTCGTCGATGCCAGCACCGAGACCATCCTCTTCGCCGAAATGCCGGTGAAGACCGTGCTGAAGGTGACCTACACTGAGCCGGGCGAAAAGGGCAACACAGCCACCAACGCTTTGAAAGAAGCCACCGTCGAGACGGGTGCTATGGTTCGCGTACCGCTGTTCATCAACACGGATGACATGATTCGCGTCGATACCCGCACGGGCGAATATTGCGAGCGCGTGAAGGCCTGATGAAGCCAACGAAACAGAAAGCGCAGGGTCAAAAAGACTTTGCGCTTTTTTGGTTTTGGCACGCAGTTTTTTGCACGCAGTATACGCAGAACTATGGGAAGCGCAAAGCGACGCAATACTTGACAACAGCAGTTTTCTGCGATTTCAGCGGATCCTGCGTGAGACAAAAGCAGTTTCTGCGTGAAATAATATGCCAATTCTATCGTTATCCAATAAATTCCTTCGCCGATGAAAATCAAGAAATCTACTCTGAAATCCATAGCGGAACTCATTGATGCTAAGTATGTTGGCCCTGCCAACTTCCCGATTACCGGACTGAACGAAATCCACAAGGTGGAAGCGGGCGACATCACCTTCGTCGACCATCCGAAATACTACGCCAAGGCCCTCAATTCGGCGGCCACGGTGGTGCTTATTAATAAAGAGGTGGATTGTCCCGAAGGCAAGGCCCTGCTTTTGCACCCCGACCCATTCGATGCTTTCGTCCGCCTGATGCGGCATTTCCGCCCCTTTGAACCGCAAACCACGCCGATTAGCGACCGATTAGCGAGAGCGCGACGATAGGAAAGGGGACGCTCATCATGCCGGGCAGTTTTGTCGGGCATCATTCTGTCATAGGGAAGAACTGCCTCATCCATCCCAATGTGACGATTTACGACCACTGCGTGATTGGCGACAATGTAATCATCCATTCGGGCAGCGTCATCGGGGCGGATGGGTATTATTTCCAACGCCGTAACGAGGGCTACAAGAAATTCGAGTCCTTCGGGCGCGTGGTCATTGGCGACGACGTGGAAATCGGTGCGCTGTGCAGCATTGACCGTGGCGTCACTTCCGACACCCTCATTGAGAGTGGCACCAAACTCGACAACCACTGCCAAATCGGGCACGACAGCTACATTGGCCACAACTGCCTCATCGGGGCACATGCCGCCATCGCTGGTGTGACACGCATCGAGGACGATGTCATTCTTTGGGGTCGTGTTTGCGTCAACAAGGATTTGGTCATTGGCACGGGTGCGGTCGTGTTGGCCACTTCCGCTGTCGACAAGAACATTGAGCCGGGCAAAGCCGTCTTTGGCGTGCCTGCGCAAGAAGTCAAGAAACAATGGCGCGAG
>CACXQO010000224.1 GCA_902769815.1 uncultured Bacteroidia bacterium
CCAGCAGGCCATCGCCTTCATCATCCAAAAGGACAAGAACTCGGTGACGCAATTCATTGACAATTTGGAGAAAAAAGGTCTCGTGACGCGCTCCGTGGCAAAAGGTGACCGCCGCGTGAACAACATCGTCGTGACCGAAGAAGGCATGGCCTTGAAGGATTCGACCAAACAATTGGCCATCGAGACGATGAACAAGGCTTTGGAGGGTATTCCTGAGGAGGATGTGCTCGTTTTTGTGGACGTGCTGAAGAAGATTTGTGGCAATATTTGACTGTTTTCATGGTTTTTATTGCAAATGGTATGATAATTGAATGAAAAACTTCAAGTAAAATTTAAATTGCATATTTTTGTACCCCAATTTTCAACGCAATGAATAGAATGACAAGATTTTTGATGACGCTTTTAGCAATGGCCTTGATTATGCCATCGTGCAACAAAGGCGAGGGCATGGGCGGCACGGGCACGGTGCAGGGCTTCGTGAAGTTGGTGCATCATCCCGACGACGACTATACCTTGATTCCAGACACCCTTGTCGCGGCCAAGACCGATGTTTTCATCGTTTATGGCGATGAGAACTTTTTCGGCGACGATATTGAAACTGGTGCCGATGGCGGCTATCGGTTTGAGTATCTGCGTCCTGGCAACTACACCGTATATGCTTATTCCACTTTGCCTTCGGGACAGAAGGTAGCTGTGAGCGAAACGGTTGAATTGGCGCGAGGCACTGTGGCTCAGGTGCCAACGCTCTACATTCACGATGGCAAGGCATACGGCACTTCCGTCGTGAAAGGGCGCGTTCATGCCTCATATTACCACAACGGCAGTTGGCGCGGTGAGGGCTGGGCTTGCGAACATCGGGTCTACATCCGTAGGGTGGGAGAGGAGGTTCCTTTCGACGACACCCGCGTGGGACCTGATGGCTATTTTGGCTTCCAGAAACTGCAACCCGGCGAATACGAGGTGTTTACTGCTTCCGACGACATCAACACGGAAATCCCTGATTTTGTTTTCCAAAGCATCACCGTCAGCGATGCAGGGCTGATTTATGAGCTTGAGGAACAGTTTGAAGTCATCATTAATGTATAAGGAACTGAAATCTTAAATCGTATATTTTGAATATTAAATCTCTAATAATGAAAAGATTAGTAATAATTATGGCGTTTTTTGCCATTGGTTTCGGTGCTATGGCTCAATCGGTTTCAGATGCCACTATCGCCAAGCGTGAGAATCGTCGAGGCATGGTGTTGAAGGAATGGAACACGGCGGCGGGCGACAAACGCGCCTTCCTCGACCGCGTGACGACCTATGACGCGATGGGCCGCAAGATTGAGGAAATCGAATACGCTTCTTACGGCCAGAAATGGCGTGTGGTGAGCGAGTACCCCGAAAACAGCGACATCTCGGCCAAGGTGGTGCGCGAGATTGAGTACAACGACCGCGATAAAGTGGTCAGAATCAGAAAGTTCGAGTATGACGAAGACGGTTCCAAGGTGCGCCAACTCAATTATTATCCCAACGGCAAATTGGAATCGGTGAAAACATACGAATACGTCCCGAAATAAGTACCGTGGAGGAAATTCTTGACATAGTGCAAGGCATGAAGCCGATTTCGTTGGACGAGATGAGCGGCGTGAAACTGATGAATCGCATCGACACGAAATATGTGGTGACGGAGGCTCAACTGCATGAAATTCTTTTGGGCATCCGCGAAAACTATTATGCCCAAGAGGTGGAAGGCAACCGCCTATCGCCCTATAGCACTGTGTATTACGATACGCCTGAACTGACCATGTACCTCATCCACCACGACCGTCACTTGGTGCGCGACAAAGTTCGTGTTCGTACCTACGTTGACTCTAAACTGACCTTTTGCGAGGTGAAGCACAAGAGCAACAAAGGTCGCACTAAGAAGAAACGCATTGCCGTGGAACCCATTCCCAATATCTTGGACAACCCCGAAGCGGTGGCGTTTTTGGCCGAGAAACAACCCTATGCGGTCAGTTCGCTGAGTCCGCATTTGGTGACGATTTTCGACAGAATCACCTTGGTCAACTATGGGAAAACCGAGCGCCTCACCATCGATTGCAACTTGCATTTCGAGAACCTACGCAACGGCGCAACCGCTTCGATGTCGCCTTTGGTCGTGATGGAACTGAAACAGGACGGAAGGGCAAAATCTCTCCTAAAGGATGTGCTTTTCGACCTGAGAATCAAGCCGTTCAAGGTCAGCAAGTATTGCATTGGCACCTGCCTGACTCGCCCCGAGGTGAAGCAGAACCGGTTTAAGAAAAAACTTAGGAGAATAGAAAAAATGCGGAATGCAGAATGATGGATGCGGAATGATGAATGTGGAATGCGGAATGATGAATCTTTAAATCTTTAAATCTTTAAATCTTGAAATATGAAACTCTTACAAATCAACCTACAGGACTTTGATCCTGACATTGCACGCGAATTTGGTGGCGGTGCCAACGGAATGGACTTCCTCGGCGTGCCGCTTTTTGATGCCCAGAGCCTTTGGACGATGCTTATCCGCTTCGTTTTCAACTTCTTGGTCTGTTGGGTCATCATCCATTGCTTCTATTACAAAAAAGCCAACCGCAAGGACTATTATTTCACCTTCCTCATGTTCGCGGTGGTCATTTTCCTCATCATTTCGTTGATGGAGAACATGAAGATGAACATCGCCTACGCCCTTGGTCTGTTTGCCATTTTCGGCATGATTCGATACCGAACCGAGACCATAAAAATCCGCGAAATGACCTATCTTTTCGTGGTGATGGGACTGAGCATCGTCAATGGCATGGCCCTCTCGACGAGTTATTCCGAACTTGTATTGGTTAACCTGTTTACAGTGTTGATTATCTGGCTTTTGGATGGCACGAAGTTGTTGAAACATACCGCTATGAAAATCATCCTTTACGACCGCATCGAGAACACCAAGCACGGCAAGGAGGACGACCTGAAGGCCGACCTTATCGAGCGCACGGGGTTGAATATCAGCAAAGTGGAAGTCGGGCATATTGATTACCTTCGTGATGTTGCCTTCGTGAAAGTTTATTACGAACCCATTGACGGTGAAGTAAATACGATTGATACGATAACTAAATTGAAAGATTTTGATAATTAAGTTGTGAGGGTTGTAGGTTTTGTGAAAAAAAGAAAATGAAGAGGCTTTTGCTCATAGTATTACTGCTGTTTTCGGTTGGTGTTTTTGCCCAAAGTGAAAAGTCGACCGACTTCGGAGGTATTGTTTCGGCTGAGGCTGAGGTGGGCTTGGGTGGACCTTTTGGCCTTTCGGTGGAGGAGGAGTTGCGCTTCGAGAACAACTGCACCCAATTCGACCGTTGGCTCAATTCCGTTGGCGTGGACTACACCTGCCTGCACAATCGCATGAACATCGGCCTTACTGCCGACTACATCCGCCGCCACAACGACCGAGGCTATTACGAGAACCGTGGCCGCCTCGGTTTGCAAGTGACTTATACTGAGGATTGGCGCCGCTTCAGGTTCCAAGTGCGCAGCAAGGCCATCGGCACCTTTTTCGACGAGCGCACGGGCGAACACCGTGTCAATCCGCGTTTGTATTGGCGCAACCGCCTGAAAGTGACCTACCAGCCGATGAACAGCCGCTTCAAGTATGCTCTCTCGACCGAACTTTTTTGGCTTACCAACGACCCCAAGAAGGGTGGCATTGACAACCTGCGCACGGTGCTTTCGGTCGACTACCGTTTGGCGCGGCAATACACGCTTTCCGCCTTCGTCCGCATGGATAACGACTTGCAGGTGAAGGAGCCTGTGGATAGGTTTTTTCTTGGGCTGACTTTTAAGGCGAAATATTGAGATTTTTTCTTATTTTTGCGCTTCGGGAAGATGAAAATGGAATGAGGAGCCTTAGGACTTTCATAAGAATTGTGTTTGCGTTTTTGCTGCTCGCGCTTGTGGCGGCCTGCCACCGACCGCTGAAGGTCGTTGAGCCTGCCGAAACGCCGTCGCCCGAATTGCTAACGGTTGACAGCGTTTTATGGCAACAGCCCGACACCGCCTTGGCGTGCCTCGTTTCCTGTTTCGATGCCTGCGCAACCACGGAATACAACCGCCATTACGCCAACCTATTGCTTTCCGAATTGCTCTACAAGAACGACTACGCCCAAACCAATCGCCCGGCATTGCGCCAGGCCGTGGCCTATTTCGACAGCCTCGTGCGGAAGGCTCCCCCTTTGCAAAGGGGGTCGGGGGGATTTCCCCCTTTGAAAGGGGGCAAGGGGGATTCAAAACACAAGCCTATCTCCAATAATGACCACTTCTTCCTCGCCGCCCGCGCCCATTATATTAATGGTGTGGGCTACTACGAAAACGACAG
>CACXQO010000225.1 GCA_902769815.1 uncultured Bacteroidia bacterium
TAGCCAGGAGTGTCGCCCCACCAGCCATCGTTGGTGATGACAAAAAGCAGGTCGGCTCCTTTTTTGCAGAAAGTGCTGACATATTCGCCGAAAGCCGATTCATAGCAGATGGGTACGCCAATCTTGTGGCCATTGAAGTTTAGGGTTTTAGACTCAGGGTCGGTCTTGAGTGTGCCTCGAGCAATGCCCATGGTGATGCTGTAGTTCTTCAAAAAACCCATCCACTCGGGAATGGCCTCCACACCGGGTGTGAGTTGCGACTTGTTGTGCAGTTGCAGGTTAGTTGTGTCGATGAGCAGGGCAGAGTTATGGCAATAATAATAGTGGTTGGTGCCTTCAATTTGCCGCGCTGGAAAATCGTCTTCCATGCCTCTTGGCACCCATTCGTATGTGGTTCCGCCGATGACGAAAGCCAGTTGTGGAAAGCGTTTCACATAGTCATGCAAAGTATTGAGTGCATCGGATTGATCCAGCTCATGCAGCCAAATGCCTTCCTGAATGGCTGATTCGCTGCTGACGATGAAGCGCGTTTTGGGTGTCACCAAGGGCAGCGACAGATTAATGTTGTTTTGTATGACTTGGGCGTCAAATTGATGGTCGAATTGCTCGTTCCAAGGGTCGCAGTTCTGCTGCACGACGATGACTTCAGTGTCGGTGCCTTGCTCTTCGTAATGCTTGTACATCGATGTACTGAGGAGGATGGGCAGTAGAAGAATCACCGCCTCAAGGCCGATGCTGATGAATATCGTTTTCGTCTTTTTCGCTTTGAAGAATTGGATAATATTGACAATCAAAATGTTGACTAATAGCACCCAAAGCGTTCCACCGACCACGCCCGTGTATTCGTACCACTGCACCCATTCCACTCGCAAGGAGAAGACATTGCCCAAATTGAGCCAAGGCCATTTGGCTGCCCAAAGGTAGGTGAGGTATTCGAAGGCGAGCCAATAGGGGATGAGAAAGAGATTGCCCCACGGGTTGTTACACACCTTTTTCTTTGTGAGATGGAACACATTGAAAACGATGGACATAAAGAGCGCGTTCAGCACCCATGCGGCGATGGCGGCTGGCGTGGCGTTCCAAACCCACCAAGTGGTGGCCACGTTCCAGACAAGGAAAGCGAGAAACGAGAGCCAGAACAGTTTGCCCTTTTCGCCTTGGGCAATGCGACCTTCAATCAAAAGAAGCGGGACGAACCCGATGAATACCAACGGAGCGATGCCCCAAGTGGGCCATGCAGCGGTAAGCAAGCCGCCACTCAAAGCGGCCAATAGAACCCCTCTTATGGATGAGGGTGCAGGTGAGTTTTTTTCTTTGCTCTTCATAAGAATTTCCAAAAATTTGGCAAAGTTACGATTATTTGTCCTATCTTTGCACAAATTTTTATCCAATGAGAAAAGTATATGAAGTAGCGGGCTTTAAGTTTGCTGTTGAGATGCCCGACAACGCAGCGGAATGGTCGGAGTTGGCGCATTACGAGCCTTTCCTTTCTGAGGATTCAGGCACGATGGTTTTTGTTGCCGAGTTGGTGGAGAAGATGCCTGATATGTCAGGGAAACAACTCGTTACGGCAAGTTGCATAGCCAAAGACCAGCCTCGCATCGAGTTGTATGAGTTGGACGGACAATGGTTGATGGAAGCCGCTCCCGATATGGATGCGCCTGCAAGGGTGTATTTGCTCACCGACAAGGCTTTTTCCAAGGCGCAGTTCCGCGTCCTCGGCAGTAGCAGGTTCTCTGTCAATACGGTTTTGATGCTGATGTTCGCCCTTTCTACAGCCTGCCTTGATACGCTTCTCATGCACGCCTCAGTCACAATGAAAGACGGCAAGGGCTATCTCTTCCTCGGCAAGAGTGGCACAGGCAAAAGTACGCACAGTCAACTGTGGATTAATAATATAGGTGGTTGCTCCTTGCTGAACGACGACAACCCCGCGCTTCGTGTGGTGGATGGCGTGACGCGCGTCTACGGTACGCCGTGGAGCGGCAAGACACCGTGCTATCGCAACCTTGATGTCCCCGTCGGGGCCATCGTCGACCTCCATCAGGCCAAGAAGAACGCCATCAGGCGGCAGTCGATGGTTGAGGCATACGCCTCGATTTATGTTTCGTTCTCAGGCTATCGCTTCATCAAGTCGATGGCGAATGGCTTCCATGCCACCAACGAGAAAATCGTCAGTTCGGTGCCTTGCTATTCGCTTGATTGCCTGCCCAACGCTGAGGCTGCTTGGCTTTGCTACAAAACAGTATCGCAGTGAACGAAGCAATGGAAACCCTCGACCAGAAGTTGGTAGAGCGCCTGAGCAAAGGCAATAGGGTTCCGATCATTCCTCAGGGAATCAGTATGTTGCCTTTTATTCGAGGTGGCGAAGATAGGGTGATGTTGCGCAAGGAAGACCATGTTGGAGTAGGTGATGTGGTGTTGGTGAAGTATGGCAATCACATGATATTGCATCGGGTGTATGCCGTTGAAGGTTCGACTTTGGTATTGATGGGCGATGGCAACCTGAAAGGCAATGAAAGGGTAAAACGGGAGGAAGTGTTGGCCAAGGCCTTGGAGGTGATTAAGCCCGATGGCCGATGCCGCAAATTGGGAAAGGCGTGGTTTTGGCGGCATAGTCTGCCGATGAGGAGGTATCTCCTGAAACTGC
Source organism: uncultured Bacteroidia bacterium (assembly GCA_902769815.1). Lineage (GTDB taxonomy): Bacteria > Bacteroidota > Bacteroidia > Bacteroidales > F082 > Limimorpha. The sequence goes on from CACXQO010000225.1 coordinate 2,651, forward strand.
ATAGGAAATGGAATAAATTAATGAAGAAATAGAAAGACAATTAATTATGAGAATTTCGAAAGGCTACACATTGCGCACTTTGGGTCAGGAGTACATCCTCGTCGCCGAAGGCATAGAAACGGTCAATTTCAACCGTATGATTTCGATGAACGGCACCGCCGCCTTCCTTTGGAAACAGGTGGAAGACAAGGACTTTGATGCCAAAATGCTTGTGCAACTCCTGATTGACAATTACGACATCACCCGCGAGGTGGCCGAAAAGGATGTGGATCAACTGTTGCAATCGTGGAAAGAGGCAAATATTGTCGAGGAGTAGCCGACGCTTCCAAGCGTCGATCGCATTGTTTGGGAATGTAGGTAACTATTAATTAATAAGGTGTAGGAAAAACGCAATGTCAACGACAGAGAAACAATATTTCGCCCTGATGCGGGCTGCCTTGTGGGGAACCCCCGTTGCCATCGATGAGGAAATCGACTGGAAGGCGGTGCTGCGGTTGGCCCAATACCATGCCACCAACGTCTTGGTGTGCGGTACGGCCTCTCTGATGACGGGCAGCAACAAGCCTTCACAGGAAATGCTTGGCATGATGAAGACGCAAATGCGCTCCAATCTGGTGTCGCAACTCCAATTGAAGCAAATCCTGCAAATGTCGGTGAAGGCCTTGCGCGACTCCGATGTGGAACCGGTAGTGCTCAAGGGCTTCTCTTTGGCGTTGCTCTATCCCAATCCTAACCTGCGCCAGTTTGGCGACATCGACCTGTATGTGGGCATCGACAACTTCCGCCGTGCTTGCGAGGGCGTGCGCAAGGGCTTGCCTTCGGCCTACAATTGGGGCAACGAAGGTGACGACTACAAGCACTACAATCTCGAGTTTGGCAACTACGCCTTGGAAGTGCATCGCGTCAGTGCGGAGATATCCGACCGCAAAGAGCGCGAGGTGTATGCCGCCATCGAGCGTGAAGGCTTGCACGAACATACCCAAAAGATTGACTATGAAGGCTTCCCGATCACCATTCCCTCAAAGGAATTCATGGTGTTCTTCACCTTCTTCCATGCGTGGCACCATTTCCTGAGTACGGGTGTGGGCTGGAAGCAGATTGCAGATGTGGCCATCACGCTCCATGCCTACCGCGACCAACTCGACCACGACACGCTCCGCTGTTACTTCAAAGACATGCACATCATGAAGCCTTGGCAGGCCTTTGGCTACTTGATGGTGCAGTGTCTTGGCCTACCTGAGAATGAGATGCCATTCTATACAGCGGCGAGTGCCTCCACCGCCATGCGGCTTTATCGCCGCATCATGGAGGAGGGCAACTTTAACCGTGACCGAGGTTTTATGCGCCGCAAGCCCAAACGCCGCCTGTGGCATAAACTACATGCCTTCCTCGGCATCTTCGTTGAGTTTTTCCACCTTGCTAAAGTGTTTCCCGGCGCGGCTTTCCATGAGTTGCGAGCCTCGCTGAAGCGGGGATTCTCCAAGAACTTTGGCCATGAATAAAAATGCTTCCCATGAAAAAAATTCAAAAAAATTGCATTTTTTGTGTTGCATTAATGAAAAAAGTATTATTTTTGCAGCGTCAATTTCAAGAAGAAGTATTGGATTGAACAAAACAACTAACAATTAATAAACAAAAGTCTAACTTAAAAATTTACAAAAATGAAGAAAATGAACTATGAAGCCCC
>CACXQO010000226.1 GCA_902769815.1 uncultured Bacteroidia bacterium
CGAAGACTTCAACAAGAACCGCACGCCTTACGACCGCATCGTGACGAAGTTGAACATCGAAATCAACCGCTATGCCCGACTGATTGAATCGCTTCGCCGCCTCCCACCTGAGTTGAAAGATGTGGGATTGGTGCCCGACAGCCTTGCCTACCATAACGACTCATTGGATGCCCACTTGGAGCACAACGAAAGCCTCTTGGAGCAGAAACTGTATGAACATGTGGACCTTATCATGGCCACAATCGCGACACTGGACACTTTGGCTGGAGACAGTTTGGCAATCGGGGATAGCCTTGCTTATAATAGCGATACGGCAGAAGCGGTGCTGCCCGCTGAAAGCCTCATGGAGGAAATAATGCCAGAGCAAGAGGTTGCCATCGTTGATTCGATTGCAGTAAAGGACACAACGGCCAAAGAGGGAAGCGTTCCGCCGTTCATCTTGAGCGAAATGGGCCAGATGGAACGTGACTCTTGCCTTTTCTATGCTTCCCAACTGCTGAGAATCTATGCCCAAACGCGCGAGGTGGTCATGGCCGACAGCACCTACTACATCGAAGCCTGGCTGCGCATGAAGGAATCTTACGACTATGCACAGGATTACTACAAGATTCTCCAGAAAAGCGTGTTCGTGGAGGGCCAGACCCCTTGGATGCAAATCCTGAGAAATCCCACCTTCTACTGGCAACAGGCCAAAACCGCAATGGAAGAGCGGTTCACCTCGAATTTTTTCCAAAAACTGTCAACCTATGATGAATCGGACAACATTAACAAAGACAGCCGATTCAACAACACAGCCACGCTGTTCTATTTGGTGCTTTACATTTTGGCCTTTTTCGTCATTTGGGGCATTGCCGCCCTGCTGATGCTTCTTGTCTATCGCATTGTGAAACCGCTGAAAAATTCAGTAGCCAAGGAAAAAAAGCGTTATATTGCCCTTCTGTTAGGCTGCGTCATATTTATCGTCCTCAGTTATGAAACCACGCAGGACGACAGGACGGCCAAGTCCATCAGCCTGATGCACACCTTCATCTGCCTGCTGATGGCCATTACAACAGCGCAACTCATCCGATTGGAGCCTGACAAACTCAAAAACGGCATCCGAAACTACCTGTCCACTATTTTCACGGCGCTCTTTGTCATCAGTTGCCGAGTGCTTTTCCTGCCCAATGCCTTCCTGAATTTCATTTTCCCTCCTCTTTTGCTGATTATGACGGTGTGGCAAATGATTTCCAATTTGCGCCGGAGCAAGAAGTCGGATCGGGCCGATGCCATTATTTGCTGGTTCTCTTTAGGCATTACCGCCGTTGCCATGCTCTTCAGTTGGGCTGGTTACATCTTCCTCGCACTCATCATTTTGGTTTGGTGGTATTTCCTATTGACAGCCATCCTTGCCATTGCCACCATAAACCATCTGCTGTATTGGTACAAGGAGAATCGGTTGAACAAACGAGTGGAAGAGCACAAGGCACAGATTACCTATTTGACAGGGGCAGCCAAGGAGAAAATGTTGTTTTCCGCCACATGGTTCTACGACCTGATACATGATGTGTTTGTCCCGCTGTTGGTGTTGGTGTCGTTCCCGTTGTGCATCCGATGGGCATTGAACATTTTCGAGTTCAACGACTTGTATCGCCAGATTTTCGTGCAGCCTTTCATTCAACATGACGGTGCGGACGGATTTCGGGTGTCTTTGTATAACCTGTTGTTCCTTGCGGGATTGTTCTTCGTGTTCCGTTACATGAACAAGGCCATTCGCACCATTTGGGAGCATACCCAGTACAACCGTTTCCTCCGCAAGTACAATCGAAAAACCGTCCGCAGCAACGAAATCAACCTTTCGTTGGGCAATAGCCTCATCAGTGTATTCGTTTGGTTTGTTTTCATTTACATCTTCATCGCCACGCTGAACATCCCAACCAGTTCGTTGGGGCTTATCGCAGGCGGTTTGTCAGCCGGTATCGGTATTGCATTGAAGGACATCATCAACAACTTCGTTTACGGCATCCAACTCATGGGTGGACGCTTGAGGGTTGGCGACTGGATTGAGTGCGATGGCGTGCGCGGTGCGGTCACCGACATCAATTACCAAACCACCCTTGTGGAGACCTACGACGGTGTTACTGTTTCCTTCCTCAACGCGGCGCTGTTTGCCAAGAGTTTCACCAACCTCACCAAGAGCAACTCCTACGAGTGCCTCAAGTTGCATGTGAGCGTGGCCTACGGCACCGACTTGCAGCATGCACGCGAAGTCCTTGTTGAAGCCATGCAGGTGATGCGCACCAAAGATGCCTACGGGCGGGAAGTCGTGGAGCCGAAGAAAGGCATCTATGTGGTATTTGGATCGTTTGGCGACAGTGGCGTTGATATAATAGTGAAGCAATACGTCTTGGCCGCCGAGCGCGTAGCCTACGCCGACCGCGCCCCGGAAATTATCTACAATGCATTGAACGCCAACGGCATAACGATTCCGTTCCCGCAGCGCGATTTGCACATTATTAAGGACGATGATGACTCCGAAGAATGATAAAACAAGTTTATTCCCTCCGCTTCGAGTCCATGATGATGGTCACGGGGCCGTCATTAATCAGTTCCACAGCCATCATTGCACCAAATTCGCCACTTTGAACCTCGCGACCTGAGATTTCGGCCAAACGTTTTAGAAACATCTCATACAGCGGAATGGCCTGTTCGGGACGGGCGGCGCGGATGAAACTCGGGCGGTTGCCTTTCTTGGTCAAGGCATGAAGGGTGAACTGGCTCACCACGAGAAACGAGCCTTCCACTTGGTTGATGTCCAAGTTCATCGCGTCGTTGCCATCGTCGAAAATGCGGAGTTTGGTGAGTTTCTGGCAAAGCCATTCCACATCCTCTTGCGTGTCGACCTCCTCGATGCCGAGCAAAACCATCATCCCTAAGCCGATTTCCGATTTCACTTTGCCGTCAATCGTGACGGATGCGCGAGTTACCCGTTGTGCTACAATTCTCATAAATCAAGGTCCCTGAGCCCGTCGAAGGGCCGATTCAACAATGCATTAGTTTAAAAATCATTTCCCGATACAAATCCTTCTCGCTCACCTCGCCACTATCATAACCTTTCGACTTCATATCGAACTCGCGGAGGATGGAAATGCAGCGGATGCAGGCTCCAGGAGGATAGTTGCGGGCGGCCAACTGGTAATCCTTGACGAAATAAGGATTCACACCCAACACACTCGCCAAAGCCCCTTGCGACTTGTCGGTGGCAAAATGCAGTTTGAGAATCTTCGTGAAATAGCCATAAAGCGTTATCGCTGTGACCAACAGAGGATTGTCCTTGCCGTTGTCACCGAAATAATTCACGATGCGGTTGGCTTTCAGCACATCGCGGCTGCCGATGGCGTTCTGCAACTCGAACACGTTGAAATCCTTGGAAATGCCAATGTTGCGCTCCACATCTGCATCGTCGATACTCTTGTTTTTGGGCAGGGCGATGGTGAGTTTCTTCAGTTCATTGGCGATTTTGTGGAGGTCGGTGCCGAGGAAATCGGCCAACATCTGCGTTGCCTTCGGCGTGATGCTATAGCCGTCGGCCTTCAGATAATTCTGAATCCAGCTGGGTATGTTGCTGTCGTACAGTTTCTTCGACTCGAACCAAACGCCTTTCTTGTCAATCTTCTTGGCCAAGGTCTTGCGCTTGTCGAACTTCTTGTATTTATAGACGAAAACGAGCAGTGTGGTCTCGGGAATGGTGTCGAGATAGGCCTCGAAATTCTCCAAGTTCTTCACATCCTGCGCTTCCTTCACGATGACCACCATGCGCTCGCCCATCATCGGGAAGCTGCGGGCGTGGTTGGCGATGGTTTCCACATCCACGTCGCGGCCATACAGCACGATTTGGTTGAAAGCGCGGTCGGCCTCATCAAGTGCTTCGTTTTCGATGGTGTCCGAAATCATGTCGATGAAATACGGTTCATCGCCCGTCAGGAAATAGATGGGCGCGAAGTTCTTCTTGTGGATTTCGGAAAGAATCTGTTCGTAAGTCATCAGAACTTCAAGTGCTTCACTGTGATACCATTGTTAATAAGCTGCCGTAGCGAGTCGATGCCAATGCGCAGGTGCTCGCCGACGAAGTTCTTGCTGACGTGCTTGTCGCTCTCCTCGGTCTTGACACCTTCGGGCACCATGGGGTTGTCGGACACCAAAAGCAGCGCGCCCGTCGGGATTTCGTTGTGGAACCCGACCATGAAAATGGTGGCTGTTTCCATATCGACCGCCATGCAGCGGATTTTGCGGAGGTAGTCCTTGAA
>CACXQO010000227.1 GCA_902769815.1 uncultured Bacteroidia bacterium
CGGTGACATGGAGCCTCGGCGATTGCCAGACCAAACTTTGGGAGGTGTCGTTTGAGGAATATGAGGGCGATACGATTTGGACGATTATAGGTCAATTGGAACTGACCGTTGAAATCGCCGACCCCAATCCCGGGCAGACCGACTATTTCAAGATTCATTTGGAAAACGACGGCTATTCCGACTATGAGAGTGACAACAGTTTCTACATCAGCACGTCATACGACGACCCTGTTTTCGGCGCCACCGTTACCGACAATGATTACATCAACATCGATTTTCAGTCGAGACCGGAAGGCGTGTTCACGGATATGCTTTTCGATGGCAGGTCATACCAAATCAAACTTCCGCTCTATCTTTATTTCCCTTTGTTAGAAGACGTTGACGTGGATTCCTTCCAAGTATCCTTCAGTTTGCAGCATCTCAGCCAGGAGTTCTACTACTACCTGAACACCTGCGAGCAAGGCAGCGAGATAGACCAGTTCTTTGCCGAACCCGTCCAGACGTATACCAACGTGAACGGCGGCTACGGCATTGTGGCTGCACATACGGTTGACACGGTTTGGATGGAGTTGCCGCTGAGGGAACAATAATTGAACTTTTTTTGCGCCATTTCAATTTTCTTTTTACATTTGCGCCAACTATTCAACAGTTCAACAATTCAACAATCATCAATTAATTATCACCAACATGGACTTAACCAACATCTTAGGTGCTTTGACGGGCAACGATGCCGTCGGCACCATCGCAGAGAAATTCAACCTCGACTCGAAGCAAGTGTCTTCGGTCATCACTAATGCTTTGCCGTCCATCATGGGCGCGATGCAGCAGAACGCCTCCACCGAAGGCGGCGCGGCAGCCTTGGCCAAGGCCTTGGGCGACCATGCCGGCAACGCGGGCAACATTATCAGCAACCTGAAGGGGGCCGACCTCACCGACGGCTCCAAGATTCTGGGCCACATCTTTGGCGGCAACCTCTCGAATGTGTTGGGCGGCATCTCTCAAAAGACGGGCGTGGCTTCCAACTCGGTGAACAACATCCTCTCCTCCATTGCACCCAGTTTGCTCGCCCTCCTCGGCAAGCAGAACGGCAATTCGGGCGCGGCTGGCCTTGCTGGTTTGCTGGGTGGCCTCCTCGGTGGTGGTCAGCAGAGCAGCGGCCTTGGTAGCATCCTCGGCGCAGCCATGAAGGACAAGGACGGCGACGGCAAGCCCGACATCCTGGGCGGCTTGGGAAGCCTGTTCGGGAAGTAATAAACCCTATTTTTTGAAAAGACGATTTTCCACACCATTATGAAAAGCGATTCATCATGCAAAAAAGCAGTATGCGCCGTCCTATCCGTTCTTTTTTTGGGCATCATGGGGACAACGCATCTGAACGCACAAGAAGTTTTCCCCGTAGGAAGTTTTTATTACCAAATCAATGATGACGGTGTTTCCGTAACGATTATGAGCCATATCGACGGCCCTTCAGCGACTGGTGAGATAAGCATCCCGACAAGTATCAGTTATAATGGGAACAACTATGCTGTGACCAGGATTGGGAAAAACGCTTTCATATCGTGCGGAAGCCTGACCGGTCTCTTGACCATTCCCAATTCGGTGACCTATCTCGGTGAAAACGCATTCTTGGGTTGCAGCGGATTGACTGAATTAGACCTTGGCAACTCAGTGGACACCATAGCATCCGCAGCATTTTATGGCTGCAAAGGTCTTACTGGCTCACTGACTATTCCCAATTCGGTGAAGGTCATGGAGACGGCTTCATTCTATGGTTGCAAGGGTTTTACCGGCTCGCTGACTATCGGAAACGGTTTGGAACGCATCGAAAAGGCGGCGTTTTATAGGTGTAGCGGTTTTTCCAGTTTGGATCTCGGCGATGCAGTGACATCCATTGGCGTTTCTGCCTTTTGGGGGTGCACAGGTTTCACCGGTTCACTGACCATCCCTAATTCCGTGACCAGTATTGAGCCAAATGCGTTCAACAATTGCAGCGGTTTCACTGACACGCTGACTCTTGGAAGCGCATTGGAAAGCATTGGTGGAATGGCTTTTTATCAATGCAGTGGCTTTACTGAAGTCGTTTCCTTGGCAACGGTACCGCCTGTGTTTTCATTCGATGAGGTGTTTGAGGGCTTCACCTGCACAACGCTCACCGTACCTTGCCAATGCATCCCTGCCTACCAAAACTCGGATTGGAATGGCTATTTCACCACAATCGTCGACGATTGCAATTCTGTACAAGAACTTGATGTAAACACGGCAACCGTTTATCCCAATCCGACCAGCGGGACAATCCAAATTGAGGCTGAAAACATCGAAGCCATCAGCATTTACAATATGCTGGATGAAAGGCTGTTTGAGACTTCAGCAAGTGGCAACAACATCGAGTTCGATTTCAGTCCTTATGAAGCAGGTGTTTATATCGTCAAAATCCAGACAAAGAAAGGGCTTTTGACAAAACGGGTTTTGGTAAAAGGCAAATGAAAAAAGGCGGTCGTTGATGTGACCGCCTTTTGTTTTATTCCACAATTGTCATCTCCTCAATCAAGTGCCCTGCACCGGCAAACTTGTCGATGATGAAAAGCACATAGCGGATGTCGACGCTGATGTTGCGGCAGATGTCGGGGTCGTAGATGAGGTCGCTCATCGTGCCTTCCCAGCAGCGGTCGAAGTTGAGGCCCAAGAGTTGACCTTCGGCGTTCAGAATCGGGCTGCCCGAGTTGCCGCCAGTGGTGTGTACGCTCGCGGTGAAGGCAACGTGCATCTTGCCGTCCTTGTCGGCGTAGCGGCCATAGTCCTTATTATTAAAGAGTTCTTTCAGGCGCGGCTCCACCACATAATCGTAAATGTCGGGGTTTTCCTTCTCCATGATGCCTTCAAGCGTGGTGAAATGCTTGTAGGTTTTTCCGTCTTGCGGCTTGAAGCCTTCCACCTTGCCGTAGGTGACGCGCAGGGTGAAGTTGGCGTCAGGGAAGAGGCGCTTGTCGGGCTGCATGTCCATTTGGCCTTTCATGTAGATGTTGGTGTTGATTTCCGAAATGTGGTCGTAAACCTCGTTGCGGTAGAACCCGATGAGGCTTTGATACACCTTCAAAGCGGGGTCGTTGGCCAATTTCTTGGCTTTGTTGGCCTTGAAGTTGTCCAATAAATCATTTACTTTGGCCTCGTCGGTAAACATCGACTTGTTATACAAGTTGTCGACATAACTGTCCACATCCTTGATGTCGTTGAGGAAAGCCGGACGGAAATCGGCGGATTGGGCCTTCAAGTATTCGTTGAGCAACATGGCGGCCACTTCGCGGTCAATAGGTTCGTAATAGTCTTTGAAGAAATTGGCGGAAGCCGTCTTCAACGAAGCAATCATCTTGTCGATTTCCTCTTGCGGCGTGTCTTTGGTCACTTCGGAGAGGCGGGCGAAACGTCCGGCAAAGTTGATGAGTTCAATACGCAGTCCGGCCTCGGCCAAATAGGTGTAAGCCAACTCGTAAGGCTTCAAATCAAAATAGTTTTTCTTGAAGTCTTTCAGCAGGTCGATGTACATGTAGCGGTTGCGTGCGCCCAAGGCCCATTCCTGAAAGTCCTTCTCGAAGGCGCGTTTTTTCTCCACGCCGTGGAAGTGGTTGATGCCCTCGGTCACGCCCATCCATTTCTTCCAGCCGTTGCCGATGTTGGCGTGTTTGGCGGCATATTGGATGCGCACCTTGGGGTCTTGCTCCTGATATTTGTTGTAGATGTCGAGCACCTTGCCGCGTAAGTCAACCCTGATGGGGTCGATGAGGTTGGCCTCTTGGTCGACGGCCACGGCGGGCAGGTATTCGTTGGTGTGGGCGGGATAGCCGAACACGAAAGCGAAGTCACCTTCCTCGGCACCTTTCAGGGAAATTTCAAGGTGCTTGGCGGGCTTGTAAGGCACATTGTCCTTGCTGTAGTCGGCTGGGCGACCGTTCTTGTCAGCATAAACGCGAAACACGCTGAAATCGCCCGTGTGGCGCGGCCAAACCCAGTTGTCGGTGTCGCCGCCAAACTTGCCGATGTTGCTCGGCGGGCAACCCACGAGGCGCACATCGGTATAGACCTCGTTGAGCATGAGATAATACTCATTGCCCAAGAAGAAAGGCTCGATTCTGATTTTGTATTGGGTCTCTTTCTCGATCTGCGCCTTGATTTTCTTCATGTTTTCGTCAATCTTGGCCTTACGCTCGTCTTCGGGCGTGTCGATGGTGATGCCTTCAAGCACTTGCTTGGTCACGTCGCGCATCTCGCGGAGGAAAATGACGCTGAGGCCAGGGCAAGGCAGTTCCTCGCCACGGTTCATGGCCCAGAAGCCGTTGGTGAGGTAGTCGTGCTCAACGGAACTGTGCTTTTGGATGTAGCCGTAGCCGCAGTGGTGGTTGGTAAGCAGCAGGCCTTGGTCGCTGACGATTTCGCCCGTGCAGCCGCCGCCAAAGAGCACGATGGCGTCTTTCAGGCTACTGTGGTTGATGCTGTAGATGTCTTCAGCAGTGATTTTCATGCCCATTTCCTGCATTTCCTTCTCGTTGTATTGCAGCAACATGGGAATCCACATGCCTTCGCCGGCCTTTACTATGCCGACCGAAAGCGTGAGGATGAGGATGATAAGTAATGATAAACGTTTCATTGGATGTTGAATTGTTGATTGATTAAATGTTTAATTGTTGGGGCAAAAATAATCAATTCTTTGATACGCTCAAAATTTCCATGTTTTTGTTTCGTTTTGACGGCAGGGGTTCCGTAACATTCCACCCCTGCCTACGAACAGGTATTTCAATCCCAAAAATAAAACCAACTCACCACACGGCAAAACACCTCACGCCACCACGTCTGTTTCAGTTCGAGGTCGACATCTTTGGTGCGGCTGCGGAAAACATGGAACTTGTAGAAAAAATTATGCGACCGCCATTCGCACACCTGCGACTCTATATCGCGCTGGTTGACAGCCATTTCAGAATTAACCGAATCACGCAAACTTTCCAAATAAGCCCGCATGTCGGCCTTGCTTTTCACCTTGCACGAATCGTTGATATGCGTGTTGGTCGGGGTCGCTATGGCATTGGAAAGGTCTATCATTCAGCAGGTTTGAAGACATGGCGTTGAGTGAGCATGAGCAAGAAGGCAAGCAAGGCACCGAGCACATCTGAAATGGTCATCGAGGCCCAAACACCCGTCAGGCCGTTGCCGCCCGCATTAATGAACAAGGTGGGAACAAGGTAAATCATCGGGGCGAGGAACAGCACCTGCCGCGAAAGGCTCGTGACGATGGCAATCCAAGGCTTGTCAATGCTTTGGAAAAAGTTGGAATTGGTGATGGTGAAGCCCACCAAAGGAAACATCACCAACATAAAGCGCATGGCCGGCACCGCAATTTGGATGAGTTCGCCCTCCTTGGTGAAAGCCCGCAACAGGATTTGAGGAATGGTCAAGGCCAACAATGCCCCTGCAAGACCAATCAGCACATTTACTTTCATGGTCAAAGTGTAGACGGATTTCAGCCTATGTGGATGGCCTGCGCCATAATTATAACCCGCAATGGGTTGCATCCCTTGACAAACGCCGAGAATGAGCATCACACTAAGGCTGCCAAAAGTATTGACGATGCCGTAAGCCCCCACAGCAAGGTCGCCGCCATAATGGATGAGTTGCTTGTTGAGCAGTGCGACCACACCCGAAGCGGCCACATTCATCAGGAAAGGGCTCATGCCGATGAGCAGAATATTGCGGAAAATGTAGAGTTTAGGCTGCCACGAATGGCGGCGGAAACGGATGAAGGAACTTCGTTGCAAAAAGTGCCAAATGGCAACAACGCCCGTACAACTCATGGAAATGGTTGTGGCCCATGCCGCACCCGCAATGCCCCAATCCAAGGCGTAAATGAATAAGGCATCAAGGGCGATGTTAAGGATAGCCCCGCTCACCATAATCCACATCGACTTTTTGGGATAGCCCGTGGCGCGAATCAAGCCGGTAAGGTTGAAGGTGACGGTGGTCATGAACATTCCGGGCAACACAATATCCATGTATTCGCGGGCGTATGCGATGGTATCCGCCGACGCGCCAAACATGGTCAGAATCTTGTCCATGAAGATGTATCCACCGGTGACAAAGAGGAAACCGAAGATGAAAGTCAGCAACATACTATTGCCCAAAATGTCTTCGGCCCATTTGTAGTCCTTCTTGCCGAGCACAATCGACATGCGGGCAGAAGAACCCACACCCACCAACGAGCCAAAAGCATGGATGATGTTCATAATGGGCATGGTGATGGCCAAGCCCGCAATGGCGAGCGCACCCACGCATTGCCCTAAAAACATGCGGTCGACGATGTTGTAGACCGAGGCGATGATTTGACTCACAATCGAGGGCAACGCATAAACCCACAGCAAATGGCTGATACTCTTGGTTTCTAATTCCTTTGTCCTGTCAAGTTGATTCATTCCAAGCGATTTTGAGCCTGCAAAAGTAATGAAAATCTGCAAAAACATATTTGGAATAATTGTCGACTTAGGCTATTTCGTTACAAATGTGTATCTTTGTGGCCTAAAACACGCTGCCATGATACCCATGAGACTCTACACCGCAGGCATTGCCGATTTTGAAAGTATCAGACAGGACGGACGCATCTATGTGGACAAAACAGACCTTATCTACAAACTGACAAAAGAATCGAAATTCGTCTTCCTCAGTCGTCCGCGCAGGTTCGGCAAGTCGTTGCTTTGCAGCACATTGAAATACTATTTCCAAGGCCGCAAGGACTTGTTTGAGGGCCTTGCCATCGGCGAGTTGGAGAAAGACTGGAAACATTACCCTGTATTGCATTTCGACTTGAGCCGCTGCAAAAACCAACCCGGCACGAAAGAAATCATAGTTGCCTTAGAGATGCAACTGAAAGACTACGAAACCTTATATGGCAGGGACGAAGACGAAACCACGCCAGGATTGCGTTTCGCGGGACTTATCAAACGTGTACATAGACAGACCGGCCTGAAAGCCGTCGTCATTCTCGACGAATACGACGCTCCCCTTTTGGACTACCTTCACCAACCCGAGCCACTGAAGGAAGTGCGCCGCATCATGCAGGAATTCTATCAGGTGGTAAAAGCCTGCGACGCCGACGAGCAGTTTGTCTTCATCACCGGTATCACCAAGTTCAGCCAATTGAGCATCTTCTCACGCTAAACAATTTGCGCAACATCTCAATGATGCCCCAATACTCGGCGCTGTGCGGCATCACCAAGGCCGAACTGCAAACCGTTTTCGATGAAGACATTCAAGCCTTAGCCGACCGATACAAATGCCCCAAAGAAACAATGTTCGAAATGTTGAAACAGCAGTATGACGGCTATCACTTCAGCAATGAGTCGGACGACATCTTCAATCCGTTTAGCCTGATGAATGTGTTCACCGACCAATGGCTTGACTATTACTGGTTCGGCAGTGGAACGCCCACCTTCCTCTTCGATGCGATGAAACGCTTCAACACGAACTTGCTTGAACTGGAGCAACTCAACGTGCCTTCGTCGCAGTTCGATGTGCCTACCGAGGCCATGACTTCGGCCTTGCCTTTGCTCTATCAGGCGGGCTACCTCACCATCAAGGGCTATGATTTCTATAGCAGGAACTACACCCTCGACTTCCCCAACGCCGAGGTGAAAGTGGGCTTCATGGACAATTTCCTCTCCTCGATGATGGGCATCTAC
>CACXQO010000228.1 GCA_902769815.1 uncultured Bacteroidia bacterium
TCATGAGATTGCCCACCGTGCTTGGAACCACATCCAAGAGGTGGAAGCCATGGGCGGCATGGCCAAAGCCATCGAAACGGGTCTGCCGAAGATGCGTATTGAAGAGGCTTCTGCCCGCAAGCAAGCCCAAATCGACTCAGGTCGCGAGACCATCGTTGGCATCAACAAGTACCGCCTCGACCACGAAGACCCGATCGAGACCTTGGAAATCGACAACACCGCCGTGCGTGAGTCGCAAATCAAGCGCTTGAAGGAACTCCGCGCCAACCGCAATGAGGCCGACGTGCAGCGTTGTCTCGATGCCATCACCAAGTGCGCTGAGACCCACGAGGGCAACCTCTTGGCATTGGCCATCGAAGCCGCCAAGTGCCGTGCCTCATTGGGTGAGATTTCGATGGCTTGTGAGAAAGTCGCAGGCCGTTATAAGGCAGTTATCCGTTCAATTTCAGGAGTTTATTCTATGGAAACGAAAAACGATGCAAGATTTGAAGAGGCCTGCAAGATGGCTGACGAGTTCGCCAAGATGGAAGGCCGTCGCCCGCGTATCATGGTCGCCAAGATGGGTCAAGACGGTCACGACCGTGGCGCCAAAGTGGTGGCCACCGGTTATGCCGACATCGGCTTCGACGTGGATATGGGTCCGTTGTTCCAAACGCCAGCCGAGGCTGCCAAGCAAGCTGTGGAAAATGATGTCCACATCATGGGCGTGAGTTCATTAGCCGCTGGTCACAAGACCCTCGTGCCGCAAGTCATTGAAGAGTTGGAAAAACTCGGTCGTCCCGACATCATGGTCACCGTGGGTGGCGTGATTCCCGCTCAGGACTACCAGTTCCTCTACGATGCCGGTGCAGTGGCCATCTTTGGTCCTGGTACACCCGTCAGCGAGTCAGCTATCAAGATGCTTGAGTTGCTGATAGCAGCACGGAAGCAATGATTATTAATAATGTAGAGACGGTGCATATACCGTCTCTACATATTATAAATCCATCGCCAAGAATAATATATAAAAACTTATGTTTCAAAGAGTAAAACTAATTGTAAAATGATTAAATCAGTCACAATAAAAGATTTCTTTTCTTTCAAGGGGGAAAACAGAATAGATTTAAATCAAGGTGTCAATGTTTTGCTTGGAATTAATGGGAGTGGAAAAACATCGTTTATTAATGCATTTAGGTTACTCTTTGAAGGCGTATGTGGAGTTGGTTTCGAGAAATTGTTTCAAACTGAATGGGGTGGATTTAGAGAGGTCGTTAATGCTTGTGGAGAGACTATTCCAGAATATATCGCATTAAAGTTTGTCTTTGATGCTGATAAATTAAAAACTCTTTCTCCCAAATCTCCATTTGTTTCAGATGTACATTATCGAATAATTATTCGTCCGCTTGGAGATACCAGCTATACATTAGAGGAAAAATTGTGGACAGCAGATAAAAGAGATAAATCTCAATATTTTACATATTTGAAATTTGAAAACGGACGAGGTTTATTATCCGTTTATCATACATCTGGAATAAAGACAGAAAAATTCACAGGTGATACCTCAGAACAAGAGTTAATTTTACGTCAATTAAGTGATCCTAAGAGATTCCTGCCTTCCCAAACGATTCGCACCGCCATAGCACAGATGGCTTTATATGAAACATTTGACACGTCGAGTCATAGTGTTGTAAGAGATCCCGCCACAACGAATAGTGACATTCGCTTATCATTTAATGGGGCAAATTTAACGGCTTTATTAAGCAACTTATCGTCAGATCCAATCTCATTTGAACGCATTGAGAGTCAATTGAGTAATATTAATCGCTTCTTTAAAGGATTCCATTTTCAGTTGTTTGGGTCAAGGATTTACTTGACACTGCTTGAAAAAAACATGAGACATGAAATTGGTATGCGCTTTATCTCAGACGGTACATTACGATACATAATATTATTAGCAATCTTGCAAAACAGGAATGGAGGTTATTTGATTGGAATGGATGAACCCGAAGGAAGACTACATCCTGATATGATACATTCTATTGCGAATATGATAAAGGATGCCTCAAAAGATAGACAATTAATAATTGCAACACACTCTCCTTTATTATTAAACGATTTCGATTTGGAAGATATTTTGGTATTTGAAAAAGATGCTAATAATGCGACGTCCGTAAAATACTATTCTGAAGATGATTTTCCTCAATACAAAGGAGAATTACTACCTGGGCAATTGTGGTTGAATGGGGAGATTGGAGGCAAAAGATGGTAATAAGAGTTTTGGTTGAAGGAGGTGTGGTTGGCATTGACCCAACTATCTCAGCCGCTCAAAATGCTATGATACAGCAAAACTCGGCTGCACTTCGCGAAGCTCTAAATAGGTTTTTCTCATCAGCACTTAATCGTGAAGATGTTGATATAAGAATCGAAGTTGGAGGTGGATGGGAAATGGCTGCCTATTCTTTTGTTATGCAAAGTAACAACGACTTTCTTTATGTGGATTTAGACAGGCCTCCTGAATTACGACAGGATTGGTTTAATCAAGTACTACATGATGGGCAACAATTTCCCTCGTCCAAAGCTGAATATGTATTCTTTTGGATCCAAGAGATGGAAGCATGGTTTTTAAAACAACCCGAATGTATTGTGAAGTGGGCTCAGCATAAGAAAATATCCATTAAGGGTAATGCAATAATACAAAATGATAATCTAATTAAAGATAAAGATATTGAACATTTAATCCAAAAGCCTTCTGATGTAATGGATGTCATTTTTAAAAAATACCTTATATCTGATAAGATAGGAAAGAATGGAAAACCACGAAAAATGACTTATGGAAAATTAAGACATGCGCCAGGATTAATACAATATTTAGAACCACAACGTATGCTTTTACAAGACAAGGAACTTGCTGCTTTCGTATCAAAGGTGATGACATAAGTAAGTTACTTTGGCTTCTCCTTTTCTCTCTGCAATCCGTGATTCCCGCCCAGGACTACCAGTTCCTCTACGATGCCGGTGCTGTGGCCATCTTTGGTCCCGGTACACCCGTCAGCGAGTCAGCCATCAAGATGCTTGAGTTGCTGATTGCCGCGAGGAAACAATAAACGGTTTGTAGAAACGCGCCAAGGTGCGTTTCTACAGCAAAAAACGAAAAATCCCGTCAATTTCGTTGGCGGGATTTTTTATTTCTTCATCTTTTCAAAAATCGCCATATACAGCATCCGCGTAGCTTCATAGTCCGCATCGATTTTCTGGCTGACGGCTTCGGCATTGAATGGCTCGAAAAAGGTGGCATCGGCTTTCATCACATCGCGCTTGTGTTCGTCAAAATAAATGCTATCGGCCACTGCTTTGGCCTTTTGCGGCTCGTTTTCTCTCAGGTAAATGTAGGCCAAATTGAGATAAGGATAGAGATAGTTGGGGCTGATGCGGATGGCTTCTTTTAGGCAAAACTCCGCTTTTTCAAGGTCGTGCGCGGTGTAGTATTCCGCCAGTCCGAGGTCGTTGAGGTTTTCTTTGCAATAGGGCGCAAAATGATGGGCCTTTCGGAAACTGTTGATGGCCTGCGGATTCCCCATCTGTTTTTCGGCCTTGCCCAAATACCATTGCACGGGCAGCCCGACAGGGTCAATCGTGTAGAACACCGACAGGGCTTGGTGGCCATAGCGCTCCACGGCTCCCCAGTCGCTGGCTTTTAGGGCTTGCTGCATCCAAAAAGTGTTTCTATCGCCTTTCAAGCGGAAACCACCAACGGCGAGCAACATGAGGGCAACGGACAAAAAGACCACATTCCAGCCTTTCCTGAGGATTCTCTGCTGGCCGTAGGCGATGATGTGAAGCAGATTGGCCATGAGGATTCCCATCCAAATGACATGCTCAATGCGGCTGTTGGGGAAATCGAACAGGGCATTGACGCATCCACCTACAAAGAGGCTCAAGATGATGGCACCAAAGAGAAATTCTTTCCGGTTTTGGTTTTTGCAGAGCGCGAAGAAAACGCCTACTGTCATGGAAACGAGGAAGATAATGTATAAAAGAAGCCCAAGATAGCCCGTTTCCGAAAGCATACCGAGGTATTCGTTGTGCGGTTTGGTGAAATTCACGTTCCAAACGTCTGAACGGTAAAGCCCTTCGAGACCCGCATCGGGGAAATGGATTTGCCAGTTGCCGAGGCCGCAACCCTTCAAAGGGTGTTTGTCGGCAATGAGGTAAGTCTTGTCCCATAGCAGGCAACGTTCCGCCAAGGAAGACGTACTCAGCATATTGTGCTCGATTTCGCTTT
>CACXQO010000229.1 GCA_902769815.1 uncultured Bacteroidia bacterium
CGCGCCCGTCGGGATTTCGTTGTGGAACCCGACCATGAAAATGGTGGCTGTTTCCATATCGACCGCCATGCAGCGGATTTTGCGGAGGTAGTCCTTGAAATTGTCGTCGTGTTCCCAAACGCGACGGTTGGTGGTATAGACCGTGCCCGTCCAATAGTCGCGGCCATAGTCGCGAATGGTGGTGGAGATGGCCTTTTCGAGGCTGAACGCCGGCAGTGCAGGCACTTCGGGAGGGAAGTAGTCGTTTGAAGTACCCTCACCCCGGATGGCGGCGATGGGCAAAATCAAATCGCCAACCCTGTTGATTCTCTTGATACCTCCGCACTTGCCAAGAAACAATACAGCCTTGGGTTTCACGGCAACCAACAAGTCCATAATCGTAGCAGCGTTGGCACTGCCCATGCTGAAATTAATGATGGTGATTTCACCGTCGGTGGCACAGGGCATCGATTTGTCGCGCCCAACCACCTCCACGCCTTGCCATTCGGCGAAACGGTCAACATAATTCTGGAAATTGGTCAGCAGAATGTACTTCCCGAACTTCTCTATCGGCAGGCCAGTATAGCGCGGCAGCCAGTTTTCAACTATTTCTTGTTTGGTTTTCATATTTCTTAAATTATTTGATTCCAGCCTCTCCCAACAAATATTTGATTCTCTTTTCTGAAATAGTTTCCTGTTCGCCCTTGTCATACAAAGCCAAAAAGCAAATCGTGCCTTCTTTCATCTCAAGCATGACATCAGCGTGGGTAATGACCCTCGCACCTCCTTTTTTACCTTTGCTTTTTGAGGTCAAAGACAAACGAATCTTATGAACTCCGTGACCAAGACTTGTTCCCATACGCGGATTCTCTTGAAGTTGCTCCATGAGATGGAACATATCTTCCTTTAATGATGGGTAGCGTTTGACTAGACGTTTAAGGTCGCGTTCAAAAGATGGAATGGTTCTAAATTTATAACTCATTGAGTACTTCCTCCAAAGATCTTGTTTCCAACTTCCCCTCCTGAACCAGTTTCAATTCACGGAACGATTGTCGAAGATTTTCCTCCACCGTTTCAGGTGTATCAAACTCCGATTCGTTCTGAATCTCTTTTTCTGCCTTCCGTTCCCGACGAATCTTTCGAAGGGACTTTAAGGCCCGCTCCATCATAGTCTCGTCTGTCACGATGTAACTCATCTCACGCTGCAAAGCCGATGTCAATTGTACTGTTGTCATTGTTTTTGCCTTTTATAACTTTGCAAAAATACACATTTTTCCATAAACTCATCATTTTCCGCATCCATTAATTCAGCGAAGTGGCTATTTTGGCTTATACAAAATCTTCAAAGTCTGGAAGTAGAAAACAACTTTTGCATGAACCTCCAAAACGTTTTTTAAGTAAAAATGGGTGTCCACTCAGTTTTTTGTCGTAAATTAGCCGCCTCTTTTGTACCCTAATGGAAATGAAGCGACTAACTCAAAATATACTTATCCTCTTGCTCTTGGTGTTCTCGCAACACGCTTTCTCCCAGTCATTTAACCCATTGATTTCGTTCTCGGTCGAGTCGTGCGGCCTTGATGAGGCGTTGGAAAAACTCTTTGCCGAATACGAGTTGAACGTGGCTTTCAGCAAGGCTGAGATGAGCAAAATCCGCATTGAAAGTTATTCTTGTTCCTACAAGTCGGTTGAGGAAGTGCTGACCGACCTGCTGAAAGGCACCGACTATGGTTTCAAGAAAATCGGGAAACAATATGTGATTCGGAAAAAGCAGTTGCTTGAGCCGATAGTTGAAACAGTTGAAGAAGAAAAGCCTGACAATCAAGTTGTTGTAGTTCCAAAAGAAAAAGAGAAAGAGGAACACAAGATAGACACGGTTGTGGTTTCGACCCGAACTTCCGATACCATCAAGATTTATGACACACTGCAAATCATCCGCTCGGTAATGCGCTACGACACGGTGATTGAGGTGCGCCACGAGGTGCGGACAGATACGGTTTACACCGTGAAATACAAGGGTTTGGAAATCCATTGGCCCCAATTCCGCGACAACGGCTGGTTCATCGCGCCTTCGGTGGCATTGGGTTCGGCGCAGTTCAGGCACGAGGGTGGCTTGCCGCAACTTGAAAACGGTTCAGTCGAAGTGCTTCCAAGTCTTGCCTACAGCTTGGGAATTGATGGCGGCTACAAACACAATCGCCTGAGTGTGGGCTTGAACCTGTCCTATCGTTCCATTCGCTATCGTTTCTTGTTGGGAAAGACTGATTTTCAAGGTGATTACTATGTAAACGACACCCTCGACACCTATTATGTGGTTCACGAAACCGACACGGCCTACCATTACATCCTTGATTCCACTTACATACCGTTGACCACGACCCATTACGCCTATCGCGATGTCAATCGACTTGATTATCTGAATGTTGGCCTTTTCGCCACCTTCGATTTCATCAAGACGGAAGCGTTCAGGGCGTTTGTCAAGGCGGGGGCTTCGGTTGATGTTTTGGTCAACTATTCGGGTTCGCTCAATGCCCCTGAATCGCCTTATCATGCGCCGATTGCCAAGGAGCAGGTGGAGCCAATTCGGTTCTCTTACTATGGTGGTCTTGGTTTTGCGTTGAAGGTATCCAATCGGTTTGAGTTGGTGCCTGAAGCGCATTACCGAATCACTAATGGTCCGTTGTATCGCGCTGATTTTCCGTTTGATATGAAAATGAGAATGTGGGATTTCCGCTTAGGTTTGATTTATTATTTCTAAACCATGAAACCGCTCAAATTCATAAGGCATCTTTTGGTTCTGTTGCTGTTGGCGCAAGGTGTTGTGGCCGAAGCTCAGCATTATGTCCCATTGGGTGGCGAGTTGGATTCGCTTTTGGTTTTACCGAAATTGGGCGGCGATTCGGCGTATTTGGTGAACGAGTCGCTGAGCGTGGTGGAAGGCGGCACCTTGCAGATGGAGGCTGGAACGAGGATGTTTTTCGGCCAATCGGCCTATTTGCGCGTCGATGGCGGTCGGCTTTGGCTCGACGGCCAGCGCAACGACTCGATTTATCTGCTTTGCTACGAGTTTTCGCACGACTGGGCGGGCATCCAACTGAAAAACATCGCCGAGGAAGACGCGGTGAGGCTTTCATTCGTTGAAGTGGTGGGTGCCCTGACCGCCTTGAATGCCTCCACAAGCAGCCATGTCACGGTGAGGCATTGCTCGTTCAACAACTTTTACGCGGGCAAAGGCATGGAACTGATTGACTGCTGCAATTTCTTGATTGACAGTTGTTTGTTTTACCAATGCGTTTCGGGAATCGAGTTGAAATCGAGGGCAAAAGACAGCAAATTCAACCGTTTTTCGCACAACATTTTCGACCAAGGGCAAATCAACATTGAGATTTCCAACATCGGCTACGGCTTCAAGTGCAGCCAAAACCACATTTCAGGCAACTGCTTCCAAGGCGCGGCCACTGCCATCAGTTTTGAGACGGTGGGCGGCATTTCCGACAAGGACGCGAAGAATTTCATCGAGAACAACCTGATTTCGTCCGACTTGCCCGAGGGCAGTTCGGGCTACTCGTCCTACGGCATCAAGGCGGCGATGGACTCGCTCGTGATTCGCAACAATGTGTTTTGGAGCAACGACGAGGCCATCAGAATGATGCGCATCTGCCAACTTGAGATTACACATAACACATTCTATGACAACGAGTTGACTATTACCAATCTGAAAGAAGCAGGCAGTGTCAATTTTTATGGCAACACCTTGAGTGAGATGAAGAAACGGGTAATTAGTTTTCCGTCCAACCTGTCACAGATGAACGGCAACAACTTTTTGCACTACAAGAAAAACGCGATTCTGTTCGCCAATGTTTCAGCTGAAGACATCGACATGCGCGGCAATTTTTGGGATGCAGAAACTACGCAAGATATTGATATTGTAATACTTGACAAAAAAGATTCAGCTGCATTAGGCGAAATCATCTACGAGAATTTTCTGCCTGAATGTGACACGACGGCTCCCATTTCGCCTCCGTTTGCGGTGAAAAAGCAGTTTGTGAACGGCTCATGGCTGATTTCTTGGGACGAAAACCCCGAGCGCGACATTGACCACTATGTGCTGTTTTACGGCAATTTCAATTATTACAAATATGCCCACCACATTGATTCCATCTTCGACAATTCATACATTGTTTCTGCGCAACAAACTGACAACCTGTCTGTTATGGCTTGCGATAGAGCCTACAATCCAGATATTTACGCCTCGACGGGCCAAAGTGCCTACGCTTTCGCGACCTATTATCCATACGCGGGTGCTGACGGCGAGTTGTGCGCGCCTGCAACGGGTTTTGCCATTGAAGATGCCAACATTCCTTACATTTACGGCGGTTTCGAGTGGCGCACTTCGGGGACGGGGCATTTCTCCGATTCTTTGTCGCTGCAACCAGTGTATTACCCTTCGGAGGCCGATTTTGACGCTGGCGAAGTGACTTTAACCTTGCGCGTGATCTACGATGGCACAACCAAGACGGATGAAATGAAGTTGCTCTTATACAAGGAATTAAGTGTATTTGCTGGCGAGGATTACTACAGTGGCTTGTCGCGGCCTTTGTCGCTCGACCAAGCCGAGGCTTATAATTATGATTCGTTGATGTGGCACTCGTTGGGCGATGGGCGTTTCGAGGATTCGCTTTCGCTGCACACTTTGTATTATCTGGGCGCGACAGACAAGGCTCGGGGCCTTGTGGATTTGGTTTTGGAGGCTTGGTCGCATTGCGGCTATGCGTCGGACACGGTGCATTTCGACCTTTACAAGGAGTTTTCGCTTGAAGGAAAAACTTGGTCAAATGATGGATTGCAACCTAATACTCAGGTGATTGCGGCATCGTTACACAATGAAAACCAGTTCCTTTCGGGATTTTATCGCACGGTTTCTGACTCGGCGGGTGTCTTCAAGTTCCACTCGCTGCTTCCCGAAACCTATATTTTATATGCTTTCCCCGACACTTTGGAAATGAAATCGGGTGGGGCGTATTATTTGGGCGATTTGCAATGGAACGAGTCGAACATGATTGAGGTGGATGGCAATGTCTATGATGTTGATATTGAGTTGCCTGCGTTGTATCCGCTTGCAAGCGGCGATGGACGCATAGAGGGCGTTTTCGACTATCCCGAAACGACCTTCAAGGCTCGCGATTTCTATTGTCAGCCTTGGTTGCGCGAAGGCGAAGATATATCGTATTGCTCTGATGGTTTGTCGAATGTCGGCATTTTGCTGCTGAACGCGACCAAACAGCGGATTTTGGGCTTCACGCTGACCGATTTTGCCGGGCGTTTCCGTTTTGGAAATCTGCCTTTTGGCACTTATCAAGTAATGGCCGACTTGCCACGATACGGTCGCGGCATGTGCGAAGAAATCACTTTATCACCCGAACAACCTACTATTAGTGATTTGCATCTTTTTGTCAATCAAGATGGTAGGGTGATGAT
>CACXQO010000230.1 GCA_902769815.1 uncultured Bacteroidia bacterium
GAGCAGCACGACCAGATCACCGTCATGAAAGTGTCGGCACCCAAGTCGTTGAACGCGCTCAACTCGACAGTCCTGAAGGAAATCGACGACTTCGTGAGCCATCTCGACACGAAGCAGACACGCGTCCTCATCATCACGGGCGACGGCGAGAAGGCCTTCGTGGCCGGTGCCGACATTTCGGAGATGGTGCATCTCTATGAGAAGGAAGGCTACGAGTTCAGCAAACTCGGCGCCATCGCCTTCCGTAAGATTGAGTTGCTGCCGATACCCGTCATCGCTGCCGTCAACGGCTTCTGCCTCGGCGGTGGCTGCGAGTTGGCCATGGCTTGCGACTTCCGCTATGCCTCGTCGAAGGCCAAGTTCGGTCAGCCCGAAGTGGGATTGGGTATCACGCCCGGTTTCAGCGGCACCTACCGTTTGGCCAAACTCGTCGGACAAGGCTATGCCAAGGAGATGATCTACACGGGCAAGGCCATCCGTGCCGACGAAGCCCTGCGCATCGGCTTGGTGAACGCCGTCTATGAGCCGGAGGAACTGATGGACAAGGTGATGGAGACCGCCCAGAAGATGGTCGCCAACGCACCTTTGGCCATCGCTTACGCCAAGCAGTGCATCAACGAGAGTTACGACCTGATTGCCGCCGACGCCATCGAGTTGGAGAACACCTCCTTCGGCAAGTGCTTCGCCACCGAGGACCAGAAGGAAGGCATGAAGGCGTTTCTGGAGAAGAGGCCTGCAAAGTTTGTAGGAAAATGAACTGTGTGTGTAGAGGCGGTTTATACGCCGCCTCTACACTAATTTACTCAAATGATAAACGAAAATGACCAAAGAAGAATTACTACAGAAATTGGCTGATATTGAGTGGGATGACTTTGAATGTAAGGCTTCCCAAAACAAACTGTCGGAGGATGTGTGGTCAACGGTTTCGGCCTTCTCCAACACCTCTGGAGGATGGGTCGTTTTCGGCATCAAACAGGAAGGAAAGAAGTTCGAGATACAAGGTGTGAACAACGGCGAGAAGACGGAATCGGACTTCTTGAACACGCTTCGAGGCGAGAAGTTCAACATGAGGTTGTCGGCCAAAGGAATGAAATACAACTTCGACGGGAAACTGGTGTTGGCGTTCTTTGTGCCGTCGTCGATAATAAAACCCATCTATTACAACAACCCCATCAACACCTTTATTCGCACGGGCAGCGGCGACCGTCGCGCCACTGAAACGGAAATCATGGCCATGATGCGCGATCAGGCTTTCGGTAGCAAGAGCGAACAGGTGGTGGAGGGAACAAGCATTGACGACCTCAACAAGGGTTCTTTGGAAACTTATAGGAACCAAATCCGTTACGACAACCCATCGTTCCCCTACAAGAACCTGCCTGACGAGCAATTCTGCGACAAGGTGGGCATTTCGAAAGATGGACAGCTGACCATCGGCGGTATCCTGATGCTCGGCCAACGCGATGTGGTTCAGCGGCATGTGAGTAACTTCTGGATTGACTATCTTGAGATACCAGGAAAAACTCTTGCCGAAGCACGGGTGCGCTACACCTATCGTATGCAGGAACAGGACAACATTTGGGAATCATACCAAATCATTCTCCAACGCCTGCGCAACTTTGTGAATGCACCCTACGAGGCTCGTCCCGACGGCATCGGTGCGGAAGACGAATCGCAACTGTATGCTTTGAGGGAAGGACTTACGAATTGTTGTGCCCATGCCGACTACTTCAGCCCCATGCACCCCACCATACGAGTGTTTTCCGATCGCATTGAGTTGCAGAATCCAGGTAGGTTCATGTTTCCGCTTTCGGAACTGCGCACACAGATACACTCCATTCCGCGTAACCCGAACATCATCAAGTTCTTCCGTTATGCCAAATTAGGTGAGAACGCGGGCTATGGCATCGACAAGATGTTGGCCTGGGAACAACTTACCAAAGGCAAGGTGGAGTTTGCCAGCGACTTGGTCAGTTCAACCATCATTTATTGGTTAGGTGAACAAGTTGGTGGTCAAGTTAGTGTCCAATTTGGTGGCACAGAACAGGCTATAAAACAACCTGTTACCCGAGTTGATGGTACAGGTAATGGTATAAGTAATGGTACAAGTAGTGACCAAGATAGTGGTCAAGTTAGTGGTCAAGTTAGTGGTCAAGTTCAAACTCTAATTGATACGATTCGAGAAAGGGCATTTTCTATAATCGATTTACAAAAACGTTTAGGAATAAAAAGCAGACGTTATGTTCGAGAAGAAATGATTGTGCCTGCCATCGAAGGTGGTTATGTCCTACTCGCCTATCCCGAAAAACCTAATCATCCCCAGCAGCGGTACTATCTTTCTGAAAAAGGATTGAAACTTGTGAAATAAGAATTGAAGATGTCGTATCAAAAACATACTACCATGAAAACAATAAGACTTTATACGCTGTTTGCACTGTTGATGGTTTTGGCTTTTTCATCTTGTACGGCCAAGAAGGGTTTTGTTACCAAATTGCCGAAACAAGAAATCGCAGATGTGCAACGTTTTCCAATCATAAGCGACATATATGCCCTTGACAAGAATGACAATGGTTACCGAAGTGACTCTTTATCATTGCTTTCTGTTCAATGTGTAAACAATTATCTTGACAAACAAACCAACATTGACATAACGAAAAACATAGAAGTCAACAACACTATTTTGCTGCGAAAAGTAAGCGATGAAATCCGAGGCCTATCTGAAACAGCGTTTGACAACAAGGAAATAGCACTAATCCCAATTCCTTACACAATCGATTCTCTTTTGGAAGTGCAAGGAAAACGATTTGGACTGCTCATTTATGCCAATGGATTTGAACGGTATGAGAAAAACAGGTTGAAAGCCTTCAATCAGGCACTAATAATGATGCAAGGCGGAGCAACACTAAATCCATACTACGATTACTTTTCCACTATTTCTCTATTTATTGTAGATTCGAGCAATAACAACATAGCATTCTATAACCATTCAAAAATAGAGGAAAGACCCTCACGACAATATTGTATAGACCGACATTTTATGGAATTGTATTATCGCTATTGGCGATGACCTAATATGATAAATCATAAAAACTTATATTTTTAATTCATTAAATTTCAAATCTTTAAATTCAAAAGACATGAAAATCTGTGTTATCGGAACTGGCACCATGGCTAAAGGTATCGTGAAGGCTTTCGCCACCAAGATGCCCGTCGTCATGAAGAGCCGCACCCAAGCCAGCCTTGATAAGGCTATGGCTTCCATCGCCAAAGGTTATGGCAAATTGGTGGAAAAAGGCAAGATGACCCAAGAGGCCGTTGACGCCCTTTTGAAGAACATCACCACCACCACCGACTACGCCACCTTTGCCGACGCCGACCTCGTCATCGAAGCCGCCGTCGAAGAGATGCAACTGAAGAAAGATGTGTTCATGGAACTTGACAAGATCTGCAAGCCCGAGACCATCTTCGCCACCAACTCGTCCTCGCTGTCGATTACCGAAATCGCAGCCTGCACGACTCGCCCCGCCCAATTCATCGGTATGCACTTCTTTAACCCCGCCGACCGTATGGCCCTTGTTGAAGTCATCAAGGGACAACTCACCAGCGATGAGGTCACCAAGTGCATCGTTGAACTGGCCACGTCCATCGGCAAACAACCCGTGGAAGTGAAGGAAGCCCCTGGCTTCGTCGTCAACCGCATCCTCATCCCGATGATCAACGAGGCAGTCGGCATCCTCGCCGACGGCATCGCCAGCGCAGAGGACATCGACAAGTGCATGATGCTGGGCGCCAACCACCCGATGGGTCCTTTGGCTTTGGCCGACCTTATCGGCAACGACGTCAACCTTGCCATCATGGAAGTGTTGTACAAAGAGTTCGGCGACCCGAAGTACCGTCCTCATCCCTTGCTCCGCAAGATGGTGAGAGCAGGCTTGCTCGGTCGTAAAACTGGAGAAGGATTCTATAAATATTAACTCTGGCCAATGGCCTATGACTATGGCAGCTTTATGAAAAGAACGAGGTTTTACCCTTTTGTTGACGCTGCCATAGGCCATAGCCATAAGCCATAAGCCTAAAAAAAATGGATTTTAGTTATTCAAAGACAGAACAATTGTTCTTGCAGATGATTAGATCGTTTGCGGAGAACGAAGTAAAGCCTTTGGCTGCCGAAGTCGATGAGCAGGAGCGCTTCCCGATGGAGACCGTCGAAAAGATGGGCAAACTCGGACTGATGGGCATCCCGATTAGATGTACATCATGGCCGTCGAAGAACTGTCGAGAGTGTGCGCCACCACGGGCGTCGTCCTCTCGGCCCACACCTCCTTGTGCATGGCTCCCATCCTGGAGAACGGCACCGAGGAACAGAAGATGAAGTACCTGCCCAAACTCGCCTCGGGTGAATGGATTGGCGCTTTCGGCTTGACCGAGCCCAACGCCGGCACCGATGCCGCCATGCAGCAGACGACCGCCGTCGATGCTGGCGACAAGTGGATCCTGAACGGCACGAAGATCTTCATCACCAACGCATCCTATGCCAATGTGTTCATCGTCATGGCCATGACGGACAAGTCGAAGGGCACAAAGGGCATCTCTGCCTTCATCGTCGAGAAGGGCATGCCCGGCTTCAGCATCGGCAAGAAAGAGCTGAAGATGGGTATCCGCGGCAGCGCGACCTGCGAGTTGATTTTCGAAAACTGCGAAGTGCCGAAGGAGAACCTCCTTGGCCAACTCGGCAAGGGCTTCAGCATCGCCATGAAGACCTTGGACGGTGGCCGTATCGGTATCGCCTCGCAGGCTTTGGGTATCGCTCAAGGTGCTATGGATGAGACCGTTAAGTATACGAAGGAACGTAAGCAGTTTGGCAAGGCCATCGCCCAGTTCCAGAACACCCAATTCCAGATGGCCGACCTTAAGACGAAGGTCGAGGCTGCCCGTTTCCTCGTGCGCAGCGCCGCTTGGAAGAAAGACAATGGCATCCCGTATTCGGCCGATGCAGCCATGGCAAAGCTCTTTGCCGCTGAAACGGCTATGGAAGTCACGACCAAGGCCGTGCAGTTCCACGGCGGTTATGGCTACACCCGCGAGTATCCTGTGGAGCGCATGATGCGCGACGCCAAGATTACGGAGATTTACGAAGGCACATCGGAAGTCCAGCGCATGGTCATTGCCGGTCATTTGTTCAAATAATAGGAGGGAAGCAGTATGAATATTATCGTTTGTATCAAGCAAGTTCCGGATACCACCGAAATCAAGATTGATCCGGTAAAGGGTACGCTGATTCGTGAAGGCGTTCCGAGCATCATGAACCCCGACGACAAGGGCGGCCTCGAACTCGC
>CACXQO010000231.1 GCA_902769815.1 uncultured Bacteroidia bacterium
ATCCTCCTCGTCATGTGCAACCAGCGCAAATTCATCGAAGCCGTCGAATTCGGCATAATCTTTCATTGGGAAAGAAGCACCAAGAAAAAAGGCACCACGGGTTTGTGCCACAGCCTGACCGCAAAACACCATCGCAGCGGCCAATGCGAAAACTTTTACTAATTTGTTCATTTTTTGATAATTTAAGGTTAATTATTCCAATTGATTTAAAACGCGGCAAAATTACAAAAACTTTCGTATTTTTGCGCTTCAAACAAAACAATTATGTTTCAAAAACTCAAACAATTCAAGGAAAAACACCCCTTCACCGCTTTGATGCTGATTGCCATTGCGGTGCGCATCCTCGTCGTGATTTTCGTCCCGGGCTTTGGCTCCAACCGCGAGTTGCAGCACCCCACCTTATTCATCGGTTTCTTGGACAAGATGAAATCGCTGTTAGGCGTGGGCCAGTCACAACCGATGATGCTGCTCAGCCGCACATTGTATGCTATGGTGTCCTTGTTCACGGTGTCAATGGTTTACCGCATCTGCGACTTGATTTCGAACAAGAAAAACGCTTGGCTTTTGGCACTGATTCCTGCATTTTGCTGCATTATGCCCTCCTTTGG
This sequence comes from uncultured Bacteroidia bacterium, assembly GCA_902769815.1. Taxonomy (GTDB): domain Bacteria; phylum Bacteroidota; class Bacteroidia; order Bacteroidales; family F082; genus Limimorpha. The sequence continues at coordinate 609 of CACXQO010000231.1, forward strand.
TATTGTTGAAAACGCCAGCGCATTTTTGGGCCTGCCGTTGATGCTCTACGGTGCCAATGTGGTGCTTAGGCAACAGATTTTAAGACAGAACAACCTCAATGAGAATGTCCATCGCACCTCGTTCCTGATAGCAGGACTCATGCTCGGTTTCGGCATTTGCGTATGGTACGAGAGCCTATTCATCGTATTCAGTATCTTGCTGCTTCTCTGCTTGAAACGCAATTTCAAAGGTGCCTTGATGACCTTCATCGGTGTGGTCGCTTCCATCGCTTTCATTTGGCTATTGCTCATCATCCTCAATGTCAACCCGTTGAACTACATTATATTATGAATCGCGAAGAAGCCCAACAGCGTATTGCCGCCCTGAGTGACGAATTGGAGCAGCACAACTACAATTATTACATCCTCGCCAAACCGACCATCAGCGACTACGAGTTTGACATGAAACTCGAGGAACTGGCGCGATTGGAAAAGGAATTCCCTGAGTTTCTTTCGCCTACTTCGCCAACACAGCGTGTGGGCGGCGGCATAACCAAGGAGTTCAAGAGTGTTCAACATAAATACCCCATGCTTTCCTTGGCCAATTCCTACAGTCGCGAGGAAACTGCCGATTTTATCAACCGAATCAAAAAGACTGTCAATGAGGAAGTTGAATTTTGCTGCGAACTAAAATTCGATGGTCTGAGCATAAGCCTGCAATACGAAAACGGTGTGCTCGTCCGCGCCGTGACCCGTGGTGACGGCACACAAGGCGACGACGTGACCACCAATGTGCGCACCATCCGCACCGTTCCGCTCAAGCTCCACGGCGACTATCCCGACTTTTTCGAGATGCGAGGCGAAATTGTGATGCCCTTCGAGAGTTTCAACCGATTGAATGAAGCCCGCGCCGAGGCTGGCGACGACCTCTTCGCCAACCCGCGCAATGCTGCTGCCGGAACGCTTAAATTGCAGGACAGCAAGGAAGTGGCCCGCAGAAAACTCGACAATTACTGCTACTATATGATGATGGACGACCTCGAAAGCCGCTACCAAACCCACTACCAAAGCCTGCAAGCCGCCAAGAAATGGGGCTTCAACATCTCTAACTATATGGCACTTTGCAAGACCATTGACGAAATCTTTGAGTTCATTGACTATTGGGACGTGAAACGCCATGAATTGCCTTTCGCCATTGACGGTATCGTGTTGAAAGTCAATAGTTACGCGCAACAACAGGCTTTGGGTTTCACGGCCAAGTCGCCGAAGTGGGCCATCGCCTACAAATTCAAGGCGGAGGAAGTGGAAACAGAACTGCAAAGCGTTGATTTCCAAGTGGGACGACACGGAACGATTACACCTGTGGCCAACCTTGCGCCCGTGCAATTGGCCGGCACCACCGTGAAACGCGCCACCTTAAATAATGAGGACTTCATCCGCCAATTCGATTTGCATTATGGCGACACGGTTACGGTTGTGAAAGGCGGCGAAATCATCCCGAAAATCATCGGTGTGAACTTGGACAAGCGTCAGGCGGGCGCAAAACCAGTGGAATTCGTCAAGACCTGCCCGATTTGCGGAAGCCAATTGGTTCAGAACGAGGGCGAAGCGGCTTGGTATTGCCCGAACAGTTCGGGCTGTTCGCCGCAAATCCGAGGCCGAATCGAGCATTTCATTGGGCGCAAGGCAATGAACATCGAAAGCCTCGGCGAAGGCAAGGTGGAACTGCTTTATGAGGAAGGCTTGGTGCGCAATGTCGCTGATTTGTATGACCTTACCTTTGAGAAACTCTATGGTTTGGAGAAAACCATCACCATTGAGGACGAGTTTAGCCTGATGCCCGTGGCCACGCGCAAAGTCAGTTTCAAGGAAAAGACGGCTCAGAACATTTTGGATGCTTTGGAGAAGTCGAAGTCGGTACCGTTTGAGCGGGTGCTTTTCGCTTTGGGAATCAAGTTTGTAGGCGAATCCGTCGCCAAGGTTTTGGCCAAGGCTTTGCACGACATCGACCATATCATCAGTGCTTCAGTTGAGGAAATGACCGAAATCAATGAAATCGGCGAGAAGATTGCGCTTTCTGTGAGGAATTTCTTCGACGACGAGCGCAACATCGAAATCGTCAATCGACTGAAAGACAAAGGGTTGCAATTTGCTATGGCCGAACAAGCCGTTTCTGACAAAGAACAAATTTTGGCCGGAAAATCCTTTGTGGTTAGCGGCGTGTTCCAAAACTATTCCCGCGACGGCATCAAGGAAACCATTGAGGCCTACGGAGGCAAGAACGTCGGAAGCATTTCCGGCAAGACCGACTATGTGTTGGCGGGTGACAAGATGGGCCCTGAGAAACGCAAAAAGGCGGAATCGTTGGGCATTCCCATCATCACTGAGGCGGAGTTTGAAGAAATGATTGGAGTAAAACACGAAACAGAAGAAACAGGGTTGTTGTTTTGACAAAAAACACTACATTTGCACCTCAATTTTGAAATCTTGAAATTTGAAAATATCAAATCTTAATTCATTGAATACTATGAGAATAGAAAAAATCATTGCCCGCGAAATCCTTGATTCTCGCGGAAATCCCACGGTTGAAGTGGATGTTACTTTGGAATGTGGCGTGATGGGTCGCGCTTCGGTGCCTTCGGGTGCCTCGACTGGCGAACACGAAGCCCTCGAACTTCGCGACGGCGACAAGAAACGCTACGGCGGCAAAGGTACGTTGAAAGCCGTTGACAACGTCAACAAAATCATCGCCCCTGAAATTTTAGGTATGTCGGCTCTCGACCAACGCGCCATCGACCACAAGATGCTGGCTTTGGACGGCACCAAGACCAAGTCGAAACTCGGCGCCAACGCCATCCTCGGCGTTTCGTTGGCCGTGGCAAAGGCTGCCGCCAACTACCTTGACATCCCGCTCTACCGCTACATCGGAGGCACCAACACCTATACTCTGCCCGTCCCGATGATGAACATCATCAATGGCGGCTCGCACAGCGATGCTCCCATTGCTTTCCAAGAGTTCATGATCCGTCCTGTGGGAGCCTGCTGCTTCCGCGAAGGTCTGCGTATGGGTGCCGAGGTGTTCCACACTTTGGCCAAGCTTTTGAAGAAGCGTGGTCTCAGCACCGCTGTTGGTGATGAAGGTGGCTTCGCCCCTGCTCTCAACGACACTGAGGATGCACTCACCATCATTTGCGATGCCATCAAGGAAGCTGGTTACGAACCCGGCAAGGACGTGAAGATTGCCTTGGACTGCGCCGCCTCTGAATTTGCTTACAATGTTGACGGCAAGTGGTTCTATGACTATCGTGAGCTTAAGAACGGCACGAAGAAAGACCCCAACGGCAAACGCTTCAGCTCCGACGAGCAGGTTGATTTCCTTGAGGAACTCATCAAGAAGTACCCCATCGACTCCATCGAGGACGGTATGGGCGAAGAAGACTGGGATGGCTGGAAGAAACTCACCGACCGCATCGGCGACCGTTGCCAACTCGTCGGCGACGACCTCTTCGTCACCAATGTCGATTTCCTCTCGAAGGGCATCCAACTGGGTTGCGCCAACTCCATATTAATTAAGGTGAACCAAATCGGCTCGTTGAGCGAGACCTTGGACGCCATCGACATGGCCCACCGTCACGGCTACACCACCGTCAC
>CACXQO010000232.1 GCA_902769815.1 uncultured Bacteroidia bacterium
ATTCTTTCTTGTGCTCTTGGAACCACGGGCGGTTGTTGTTGTGGAGCACGGCTTCCAAAAATGTTACGATTTCTTCCATCGGGTGAAAATTTCGGCAAAAATAGGGAATTAATTTATGCAAACACCGCCCGCTTCGCCATCAGAGTCATTGACACCCCTCGCGCAACCATAAAAAGCAGAAATGCAACCCAAAGCCCGTGATTGCCGAAAGGCGGCATTAATATTAATGAGGTGGGCAAGAACACGCATAAAGCGGAGATAATCATCGTATTGCGGATGGCGCGTGCTGCCGTGGCCCCAATGTAAACGCCGTCCCAAAGGAAAGCCGCAAAGGTGATGAGCGGAATGGCGGCCAAATAGATGTGGTAAGGCTTGACCATGGGGATGATTTCGGGCTGGTCGCTGACAAGGCCGATGAACCAATCCGGGAAAAGGGCATAAAGCACCGTGAAAGGCAAGGCGATAAGGAAGCCCCAAAGGAACAGCAGTTTAATGGTTTGGCGGAGTTGTTTCGGGTCGTGCGCACCCGTGAAACGCCCCACCAAAGCCTCGCCCGCGTAGGCGAAACCGTCGGTGAAATAGGAGAAGATGTAGAAGAACTGCATCAGAATCATGTTCACGGCCAACATATTGTCGCCAAGTTTGGCCGACTGGTTGTTGAAATAGGCAATGCTCAACACCAAAAGGATGCTGCGAATCATAAAGTCGGCGTTCACTTGGAAAAAACGCTTCAGTTTGTCGCTTTGCAGCAACAGCACCCTGCGGATGGGAATGAGATGATGGCTGAATTTGGCGAAAAGGAAGACAATCGCCGTTATTAATCCGCAATACTGCGCGATGACCGTGCCCAAGGCCACGCCGCTCACGCCCATGCCCATATAATTGACGAAAACGACGCTCAAAACGATGTTCACCACATTGGTCAAAATGGCGATAACCATCGGAATAGTAGTGTTTTGCATCCCGATAAACCAGCCGTTGAAGGCATAGAGGCAAAGCACCGCCGGAGCAGCCCAAATGCGCACGCGGAAATAAGTGGCGGTGTAGGCCAAAACCTCTTCGCTGCCGTGCAGCAGTTTCATGCTCAACCATTCCACGGGGGTTTGCAATGACAACACCAAAACGGTGGCAATTAGTGCAATGCAGAGCGAGCGATAGAGCGAATAGGCGATTTCGGCGCGGTCGTTGGCGCCGTAGGCCTGTGCCGTGAAGCCCGTCGTTCCCGCCCTCATGAAACTGAAGATGGAGTACATCACGCTGAAAATGGTGCCGCCAAGACCGATGGCCCCGATGTAGGCGATGCTGTCTTGATGTCCCATCAGCATCATATCAACGAAGCCCAACAGCGGCACGGTGATGTTGCTGATGATGTTGGGGACGGCGAGTTTCAGGATCGAGCGGTTGAGGGAGGTTTGGGGCATGACTTATAGTTGTTGTGCGTTAATGCCAAAGAGGTTCTTGTTGCCAGCCACGGGGGAAGCCCATAGCGGCGGTGTCAACGGTTGGATATTTTGTGAGCAAAGCCTTGAAATCGGCTACGAAGGTGTTCTTTTGGTCGATGGCGTTGAGCCAATATGCTATGCAACAGAGTTGTGGATAGATTTTGTCGGGAGGGAATGAAAAATCCGTCAGCCAATCACCTCCGGCCAGTGTTTTTGGCATTTGTGGTTTCAGAGCATAGCGGCGGTTCCAAATGCGCGAATGATGGGCACAGAAGTTGCGTAGCGACGTGAGGCTCTCCATCCAACTGTTCAGAAATTCGTGTTGTGGCAGCCCAAAATCCTCGGCCACGGCTTTTTTGTCGGCTTTCTCGGCAAAGTTGCCATAAAGTTTCGAAAGCGTACCGAATGAAACCGTTTCCAAAGTCTTCCACGCTGGAGGGAAAGTGGGCTTGTCGTAGCGGGCGAAATGCTCTTTGATGAACTCTTCTTTGCTGCGGCGCAATTCTCGGTCAACGCTACTCAGATGCTCTGCGAAAAGATGTCCGTCAGTGGCCAAATCGACTTGAGAGAACCAGAAGGGGCTATGGTTTCGTGAGAAATGATGGTTGATACGGGTGCGTAATGCCACTTCAATCTGTCGGGTGGCACAAAACACCATATCGCGCAAAGCTGTGTCGAACTCATAGAGAGCCATTACCTGTTCAAGCGTACTACCTTCGCGGAATCTATGTGTCTGTTTGTCTGCCTCCATAGGGCGGAAATAGCAAGCCAGCCGGAAATAACTGATGATAGAAAGCGTCTTAAGTGCTTCTTGCTCATTGGTGATGACAAGTCCACGTTGCTTCAACAAAGCGAGCAAATCAGGTGCGTCGAGTGCTTGTTTGTTATATTCCATAAGCCTAAAAACAAAAAAAGTCTCACCCTGGTACGCTGTTTTTCAACTCGCGTGGTGAGAATGGTCGCTGCAAAAGTACGAACTTTTTTCATTCTGTCAAGCATTTAGAGGAAAAAATGCCTCAACCTTTTTGTTTTGTCTCGCAATAGTCTTATTTTTGCACCCTCAACACAACGTCTAACCAAACAAAACAGGAAATGACCGAAGCGCATTGAGCGCAACGACAAAAACGACATATTCATAAACCAAAGCATTGACTATCGTTTCACGTTCACCGAAGAGCCTAGGAAACTTTATTTGGAATAGAACGAATCTAACGATTTTAAGGGGGTAATTGGGAAATTATCTTTTGCTTCTCTATTGATAGAAATGCTCGCGCTTTGCGTGAGTTTTCTTGGAGAAGCAAAGGTTCCATTTCCTAGGTCGCCTTGGTGAATGTGCAAGAAACTCACGTTTTTTACGCATTTACCGTGATTGATAGTAGATGCAAAACTACTACTGTTGCGTTATTATATTTATGTCCATTAATTGAACAATCTTCATTTTGTTATATGCTTGATTATGAACATTATCAAAGCTGATGGAAAGATAAAATCGATAAATACACATAATGTATTAAATTACAATAAGTTACGATAAAATCCCAAAAAATTAACGCATCACTACTAATGCAAAACTATCAATCAAAATGGCAGGAAATATCAATCTACACGCGGCAAACAAAGCAAAGAAAGACGAGTTTTACACACAACTTGTTGATATTGAGAACGAACTGCGGCACTACAAGGCGCATTTCAAAGGCAAGACGGTACTCTGCAATTGCGACGACCCTCGCGTGAGCAACTTCTTCCATTATTTCAGTTACAACTTCGAGCAGTTGGGGCTTAAGAAACTGATTACCACTTGCTACAAGAACCAAAACCGCGACTTGGAACTATTGAAAGAGGCTGATATTGTGGTGACTAATCCACCCTTTTCGCTGTTTCGTGAATATGTGGCGCAGTTGATGGAATATGAGAAGAAGTTTGTTATCATTGGTAATCAGAACGCAATTACGAACAAGGATTTCTTTCCTCTGATTAGAGACAATAAGATTTGGCTTGGGTATGGTTTCAAAGGAGGTGCAGGTCACTTTTTCAGCAAGTATGAAGATGTGGCTACCGCAAGTGACCATAGGGAAGGTATGATTAGAGTCTCTGGCGTGAATTGGTTCACCAACCTTGAAATCCAGAAACGGCACGAGGATTTGATTCTTTTCAAAACATACAATGCTGCTGATTATCCCAAATATGATAATTATGATGCCATCAATATAGATAAAACAACTGACATTCCGATGGATTATGATGGGTTTATGGGAGTGCCAATTACTTTTATGGATAAATACAATCCTGAACAGTTTGAGATATTGGGAATATGTGCAGGCAATAGTAGATTGAACAAATTTTATGGGATTGTTCCTTATACTCCGCATATTGAAGATAGAGGCGGATGTGCAGTATTGAATAATAAACGGGTTTACAGCAGGATCCTCATCCGTCGTCGTAAAACCAATCCAAAGCCGGTTCCTTACGAGATAGGAGAATTGCCCGTATTGATGGCGGCAGAGGGAACCGATTGAGAGTAGTCAGCCCGTCCCGAAGGGACGATACACGAGTAACCGTAGGTCGTGACCTACGGCAGCACCCTACGGCAGCACCCCGACAGGAACATACAAAACACAAGACAATGAACATAGAACTCCACAAAATCACCGTCCGCGAACTGACGAAAGGCTACGCGGACAACAACGAAAACGGCGTGCGCGCCTACTGTGGCCGCCTCGACGTGCGCCCGCCCTACCAACGAGAATTCGTCTATGGCGAGAAGGAACGCGATGCGGTCATCGACACACTCACCAACGGCTTCCCGCTCAATGTGATGTATTGGGCTGTGCGCGAAGATGGCACCTTCGAAATCATCGACGGGCAACAACGCACCATCAGCATCTGCCAATACGTCAACGGCGACTTCGCCTTCAACTTTCGCTATTTCCACAACCTCCAGCCTGACGAGCAAGAGCAAATCCTCAACTACGAGTTGCAGGTGTATATTTGCAGCGGCTCCGACAGCGAGAAACTCAAGTGGTTCAAAACCATCAACATAGCGGGAAAGGAACTCACCGAACAGGAGTTGCGCAATGCCGTGTATGCTGGCTCATGGGTGAGCGATGCCAAGCGTTATTTCAGCAAGAACGGTGCGCCGGCGGCCAAAATCGGGGGCGACTACCTCACGGGTTCGGCCATTCGTCAGGACTATCTCGAAACGGCCATTTCTTGGATTTCGGACGGCAACGTGGAGGTCTATATGTCGAACCACCAGCACGACCCGAGTGCCGCCCCGCTGTGGCAGTTCTTCCAGTCGGTCATCACTTGGATTGAGACCTCGTTTCGCCCCACCAAGGAACGCAAAAAGATAATGAAGGGCGTGGATTGGGGTATGCTCTACAAGCAATACAAAGACCAAGTGTTTGATTTCAAAGCCGTTGACGATGAGGTGAAGCGCCTCATCCTCGACGACGATGTGACCAAAAAGACGGGCATCTATCCTTACATTCTTACACGAAAGGAGAAATATTTGTCCATTCGTGCCTTCACCGATGCGCAAAAACTGTCGGCTTACGAGCGTCAAATGGGTTTCTGTGCCGACTGTGGGCAGCATTTCGAGCTTTCTCAAATGGAAGCCGACCACATTACACCGTGGCATTTGGGCGGCAAAACCGTGGCCGAGAATTGCCAAATGCTCTGCCGCGACTGCAACAGGCGCAAGAGCGGGAAGTGATGGATTTGATTAATAATTCGCAAATTTGATAATTATTCGCAAAAAACATTTATTTTTGCAGCGTAGAGTACTAAAAGTATGAACATCAAATTTGACGATAAGGCATTGGAGGAACTTTATGTATGCGGTTCGACTAAAGACCATAAATACAAGAAGTTGTCTCAAGACATCGTGAAACAATACATTAAGTCGGTGAACTACCTAAAAGCGGCGAGGCGTGTCGAAGACCTTTATACCATCAAATCTCTGCATTATGAGAAAAAGAAAGGTGATTTGAAAGGTGTCGAAACGGTTTGGCTCAATGCCCAATACCGATTGTTCTTTAAGAGTTTGCCTGATGATAAAGGAATCATAGTCAACGCATTGTTACAAGAAATTTCAAAACATTATGAATAAGAAACAAACACCATTTATCGCGACTCATCCTGGCGAATTGATTAAGGATGAATTAAAAGAGCGAAACATGACCCAGAAGGAATTGTCAGAATTGACTGGGATAAAACCTTCTGTTCTTAGCGAAACAATCAACGGAAAACGCTCTGTTTCTCTGAGCGTTGCAGTTGCTTTGGAAAAAGCTTTGGGCATCCCCGCTGAGGTCTGGATGAATTTACAGACCCAATTTGATTTGGATTCTGCCCAAATCACTGAACGCGAAAAACAAAGTGAAACAGTTTCGGTTACAATTCCCATAAGCGACCGCAATTTGTTGAGGGAAGTCTCAAGGAAATTTGGCTGGGCTTGTATGTTTTAATTAAATTCGTGGCATTATGATTTTCTACTTCTCCGGCTGTGGCAACAGCAAACACGTGGCGGAAACCATCGCCGCAGGTCTTAACGACAATTTAGTCTTCATTCCCGAAGCGGCTCGCGAAGGCCGTTACGAATACGAATTGGCCGAAGGCGAAAGGCTTGGCTTCGTGTTCCCCATCTATTCCTGGGCGCCGCCAAGATTGGTGCTTGACTTTGTGAAGAAAATGATAGTTAAGGTCGGCCCTTCGACAGGCTCAGGGACCTTGCCTTATACATATTTCGCCTGCACCTGCGGCGACAATTGCGGCCTCACAGAGAAAGTTTTCCGCAAGGCCGTGGAAGAAAAAGGCTGGCATTTGTCGGCGTGTTTCAGTGTGCAAATGCCTGAAACTTACATCGGTATGCCGGGTTTCAAACTCGATACAGAAAAGAACGCCCAACTGAAAATCGACAGAGCTGACGATACCATGATGCGTAACATCCCACGATTGATTGATAATGAATGTTTTTCTGAAATTGTCAAAGGTAGTCTGCCTTGGCTGAAAACCTATTTGGTGAATCCAGGCTTCAACAAATATGCCACCGACGACAGCAAGTATCGTGTGGATTTGAAGAAATGCACTTCCTGCGGTCGATGTATGTATGTCTGTCCCGTGCAAAACATTAAAATGCCACAAGGGGAACCTGTATGGCTTGGTCACTGCATAATGTGCATGGCTTGCTATCACCAATGCCGCTCCAATGCTATTCAATACGGCAAGGCCACGGTGGGGAAGGGGCAATATTATTTTGGAAAAAAACTTCGTTGGAAATAAGGAAATCTTTTTATCTTTGCATCATAATTCATTCATTATCAAAAATAAAAACACCATCATTATCAAAAATAAAAACACTATGAAAAACAAGCATTACTTGACAAAAGCACTATTGGTCACAGTAATGGCTATCTTTTCTATTGCGGCTACTGCAACTGCACAATGCGTGATTCCCATTGCACCGGGTCAATCCTACAATGAGGACTTTGAATCGGGGGAAATGGAATGTTGGACAGTGGAGACGACAAGCTCCGCGACTTGGGCGGTGATGAATGGCACCGGTTCAAATGTGGTGGCGTTCCAAAACGCTTCCGCTGATGACGAAGCACGTTTGGTTTCGCCCACCTTCGACCTTTCGGGCAGCAATAGCGCCTCCCTTAGTTTCACCTATGCGATGCTGGCGCTTTATCCTCCCTACGATGAACTCACCGTGAGTTATCGTACCTCGCCGACCGACGACTGGCACGAACTCGGCAGTTACAGCCTCAGCGACTGGACGAATACTTACGATGAGATGTTC
>CACXQO010000233.1 GCA_902769815.1 uncultured Bacteroidia bacterium
CCTTTTTGGGCTCGCTTATACATCGGCAGGTTGGAAATGTCCTCATTTTCAAGGAAAACCTTGCCCGAATAGGGTTTGATAAGGCCCACCACCATATAAAAAGTGGTCGTTTTGCCCGCGCCGTTGGGACCGAGCAAACCCACAATTTGCCCCTGTTCGACCTCAATGTCAACATCATTGACCACGGTGCGCTGGCCGTATTTTTTCACCAAATGTTCTGTCCTCAGTATCATTGAATCAAATTTTGAAATCTTGAAATTTTGAAATCTTGAAATTTTGAAATTTTGAAATCTAAAATATCCCTTCCTTTAAAATGTCGTGCAAATGTATGATTCCCAAATATTTGCCATCCTTCACCACAGGCAATTGCGTGATGCTGTTGTGTCGCATCTTGTGCAGGGCATCCACTACAAGAGCCTCCTCGTCAATGGTTTTAGGGTTGGAGGTCATGATTTGCGAAGCCTTCACATGCTCAATGTCGGGCGTGTTCATCAACATTCGGCGAAGGTCGCCATCGGTGATGATGCCCAAAATCTTTCCATCCTGTCCTACAACGGTCGCACCCAAGCGTTTGTGGGTCATTTCGATGATGACGCGGGTCAGGTTGTCGTCGGGTCCGACTTCAGGGCGTTCATTCCTGACATACAAGTCTTTGACCCGAAGATACAATTGCTTGCCCAAAGCCCCGCCCGGATGGAACTTCGCAAAATCATCGGTGGAGAAGCCGCGACACCTCATTAATATTAATGCAAGCGCATCGCCCATGACGAGTTGCGCCGTAGTGCTGCTGGTCGGGGCAAGGCTGTTGGGGATGGCCTCGTCGTTCACCGTCACATCGAGCACAAAATCCGCTTGCGAAGCCAAATACGACTGTCGGTTGCCGACCATTGCCACGATTTTGTTGCCCCTCAGTTTAATCAAAGGCACCAGCACCTTGATTTCGGGCGTTTCGCCACTTTTTGACAAAATGAACACGATATCGCCTTCGCGGACGATGCCCAAATCGCCGTGGATGGCGTCGGCGGCGTGCATGAAAACCGCATTAGTGCCTGTCGAATTCATCGTCGCGACTATTTTTTGGGCGATGATGGCACTCTTTCCAATGCCCGAAAACACCAAATTACCCTTGCTTTCCAACACCAAATCGACTCATCAACTTGGCTTTTCAATCCTATGATTGCATTAGCCTCATTTTCAATTATTTGAGTAGCCAATTCAATAATCGTGTCATTTTTTTTCATTTTTTTCCGCTTTTTTCTTGCTCCAAATGATTTAAAAACTATAACTTTGTCAATGCGACAAGGGGAGAAAAACCGCCCTTGTGAAAACGCGATTTCTCGAAAGAGATTGCAAAATAACACAAAAAATTGGAATATACCAAAAGGAGGAAACTATGGCAAAGAAAGAAGACCAGGCGATCCACAAGTTGCTGAAGAATGTTTTCGGCTTCGACCAATTCAAGGGAAACCAAGAGGAGATCATCAAAAGCATCCTTGGAGGCAACAACACCTTCGTACTGATGCCCACAGGCGGCGGCAAGTCGCTATGCTACCAACTGCCGGCACTCATGTCGGAAGGCACGGCCATCGTCGTCTCCCCGCTCATCGCCCTGATGAAGAACCAAGTGGACATGATCCGCAACTTCGGCACCGAATTAGGTATAGCGCATGTGATGAACTCGTCGCTCTCGAAAGCCGAACTGCTCGAAGTGAAAGACGACCTGAAAAGCGGCAAAACCAAACTGCTTTATGTGGCGCCCGAGTCGCTCACCAAGGACGAAACCGTGGAATTTTTGCGCTCGTTGAAGATTTCCTTCGTCGCCATCGACGAGGCGCACTGCATCTCGGAGTGGGGTCATGACTTCCGTCCGGAGTATCGCCGTCTGCGTCCCATCATCAATGCCATTGGCGACAACCTACCCATCATCGCCCTGACAGCCACAGCCACGGTGAAGGTACAGAACGACATCATGAAGAACCTCGAAATCATGGATGCGAAGGTCTTCAAGTCGTCTTTCGACCGCCCTAACCTGTACTATGAAGTACGCCCGAAAACCAAGGATGTCATCAAGGACATCATCAAATACATCAAGCAAAACCCGAACAAGTCGGGCATCGTGTACTGCCTCAGCCGCAAGAAGGTGGAGGAATTGGCCGAGACCCTTGCCGTCAACGGCATCAAGGCCTTGCCTTATCATGCCGGATTGGACAGCCAGACCCGCAAGGAAAACCAAGACAAGTTCCTGATGGAAGAGGTTGACGTCATCGTGGCCACCATCGCCTTCGGCATGGGCATCGACAAGCCCGACGTGCGCTTCGTCATACACCACGACATTCCCAAGAGCCTCGAAGGTTACTATCAGGAAACGGGGCGTGCCGGTCGCGACGGCGGAGAGGGCAACTGCATCGCGTTTTACGACTACGAAGACATCCACAAGTTGGAGAAGTTCAACAAGGGCAAGAATGTGGCCGAACAGGAAATTGCCCGCGAGTTGCTAAATGAAACCGTAACCTACGCTGAATCAGCCGTTTGCCGACACAGATTGCTGTTGCATTATTTTGGCGAGGAATATAACAAGGAGAACTGCGGCTCGTGCGACAACTGCCGCTTCCCCAAGGAGAAATTCGATGGTAAGGAAGACCTGAAACTCGTGCTTGAAGCCGTGGAAGACACCAAACAACTCTTCAAGACCAAGCACATCGCTGAACTATTGGCCGGCAAACTCACCGGCGACATCAAGGCGGCTAAGCAAGAAAACAACGAGTTTTTCGGTGCTGGCGACGAGCACAACGAGAAATATTGGACGGCGGTCATACGTCAGGCGTTGGTTCACAAACTGTTATCGAAGGACATCGAGAACTACGGCATCCTGAAAATCACCAAAGACGGCAAGAACTTCATCAAGAAGCCTTACACCATCATGCTCGTCAAGGACCACGACTACGAAAACTCCGACGACGACGACCCGGAGACCCTTGCTGCAATGGGCTCCAACAAGGACGGTGGCGCCGACAAGACCCTGTTCGCCCTGCTGAAAGACCTGCGCAAGACCATCGCCAAGCAAAACGGGCTGCCGCCTTTCGTCATATTCCAAGACCCGTCGCTTGAGGACATGGCCATCCAATATCCCATCACGAAGGAAGAAATGACCCAGATTGCTGGCGTGGGTTCGGGCAAGGCCGAAAAATTTGGCGAGCCATTCATTAAACTCATTAAGGAATATGTGGAGGAAAACGAAATCACCCGCCCGAATGACATGGTGGTGAAGTCGGTGGTGAACAACTCCGCACTGAAAATCGGCATCATCCAGAACATCGACAAGAAGATTCCGTTGGACGACATCGCCTACGGCAAAGGCTTGAGTTTCGATGAGTTACTTTCAGAAATCGAGAGCATTGTTTCCTCTGGCACCCATTTGGACATCAATTATTTCATCGAGGATTTCGTTGACATCTACCATCAGGAAGACATTTTGGAGTATTTCCACGAGGCCGAATCTGACGACATCCAAACCGCCTTGCGCGAACTTGGCGAGGATGAATACGAGGAGGAGGAAGTCCGCCTGATGCGCATCAAGTTCCTCTCCGATGTGGGCAATTGATTCAGAATGAAGCGTTTCATTTTCATAGTTTTTGCATTGCTCTTGTTTTCGGCTTGCGGAAACAAGAGCAAAACATTTGTGCCTGACCGTTTGCTCACCGAACAGGAAATGATTGACCTGATGGCCGATGTTCAAATCATCGAGGCTGACATCAACTACCAAAAAACGCAGGAGCGCGAACACAAAGATTCCATCCCAAACAAGCCCATCGACCCTGTCAAACTATCAAGGTTGTATTACGACCAACTCTTTGAGCATTATGGGATTACGGACAGCATTTTCAAGCAAAACATCAAGTATTACTCCGAGCGGCCTGATGTGCTGGAAAAGATAATGGACTCGGTGGTGCAGCGACTGACGAAGGTTCAATCGGAGTCCCAAAGGGACGACAGCCAATAGGCAGACGGTGTAAACCTCTGCCATTCGTTAAACCAAAACGCAACAAAATGGCCAGCACATTAGTACAACAATATATGCACATCGTGTTCCACACGAAAAGCACAAGTATTACAATGCGGGAAGAGGATTTGCCGCGTGTTTTCGATTATATTGGCGGTGTCATCCGAAACATTAACGGAGTTTCCATTCAAGTAGGCGGTCGTCCTGACCACATCCATATATTGGCATCCATGCCCAAAACAATGAGCCTCGCAGAATTTGTCCGCACCATCAAATCCAACAGCAGCAAATGGATCAAAACATTGGATGGTTATTACGAACCGTTTATGTGGCAGGAAGGCTATGGCGCTTTCAGTGTCAGCGCATCGGTGTTGGACAAAACGGCCAAATACATCAAAAACCAAAAGGTGCGTCATCGCGACCGGACATTCATCGATGAATACAAACAATTCTTGGATGCATACCATGTGGAATATGATGAACGGTATGCATTTGGGGATTGATTTTTCGGCGGGGGTATGCCACGTTTTTTCGGCAGGGGTTCACACCGCCTGCCTACGATGCTGTCACCCCTTCGGGGTTCCGTTTTGCATCGTGGTTTTTCATCGGCAGGGGTTCACACCACCTGCCTATGATGCTGTCACCCCTTCGGGGTTCCGTTTTGCGTCGTGGTTTTTCATCGGCAGGGGTTTACACCACCTGCCGATGATGCTGTCACCCCTTCGGGGTTCCGTTTTGCGTCGTGGTTTTTCATCGGCAGGGGTTTACACCACCTGCCTACGATGCTGTCACCCCTTCGGGGTTCCTTTACTTCTTCAACTCCGCCGCAATCAAATCATTCAGTTTCCGAGCAGCATCTATCAACATGCTCTCGTCCGTCGGTACGGGCACAGGATTGGTGTTCAGGCGTTTAAGTGTTTCTGCGGAGCAGGCTTCGCGGTCGCCCTTGATGGTGGTGTAGTCGTTCTTGAAGGTGGAGGTCACTTCGAAGGGTACCGAATACATTGACTCGTCTTCATTCCTAAAGCTGCGACTCGCACAATCCATAACAATATGCCCCTTAACTGTAACACTCTTGTTCTGAGAGTGATCTGTCACATCAACGGTTTTTCCGTTATTGGTTTCATTAAAGGTCACCTCATCAAGTCGGACTGGGGATATTTTCACCTCATCCACCACAATACCAACCGAATACATGATAAAAAGTTTTCGATCCCATTCGGTAAGAAAAGAAATTCCTGTGGCAAAGTGAAATCGCTTGCATTGCCAAAACCGATGAACACAGCATCACCAAAACAAAGCGAAGACCTCTTGACGAACCTCGAAATATTTGGATTATCCTTATTTGTCCTCGCGAGTTGCACAACATATTTCATTGCTTCTTGCCCATTTTCTTTCGTCCCTGTGGCAAGCAATTGGTCGATTTTCGCCACCAAGAAAGCCTCGGCATGATTACGGGCAACGGTCATGTCCTCGTCAAGGTCGAGTTTCACATAGTTCATGCCCTTTTTCACCTTGGTCGGGAAGCATTTCAGGGCATTGTTGCGGCCTTTCATGCTGCAATAGCGCTGGTATATCTCGGGCCACACATCGGGCTGGCCGGTGGCTTTCAGGGCCTGGATGCGCTCGTGGTCGGCTTGGTTGGCTTTGTGGTACGAAGCAGCCACATAATTGATGTCTTTGTCGTTCATCTTGCCCTTGCACACTTCGGGCGCAACGCGCTGAATCACTTGGTCATACTGTTGGGCTTCATAGAGTTTCTTGGTCGTGTTACAGGCCGTCAGCACCGCGCCGAGCAACAAAACGGGAATCATTCTGAGGTATTTCATGGCATTTTCATTTGAAATAAAACGGAATAAAAACCGCAAAATTCGCTCCAAAATTGTGCGATTGGGTAAAAAACTTTACTTTTGTGCCATCAAATCTGCATTTCATGGAAAAAATCAAGCAACTGCAACAGGATTTCGCCGATTTCATGGCGCAACGCGACTTCAACGGTCAGCCGACCGAGTTATACGAACCCATTGCCTACACCATCTTGCAAAGCGGCAAACGCCTCCGCCCCATGCTCTGCCTCTTGGCCAACGAGATGTTTGGCGGCGACGAGCAGCAAGCCCTTTGGCCCGCCTTGGCATTGGAGACCTTCCACAACTTCACCCTCATCCACGACGACATCATGGACAAGGCTCCCATGCGCCGTGGCATGCCGACTGTTTACCAAAAATGGAACTCCGACATTGCCATCCTCTCGGGCGACGCCATGTTGGCGATGGCTTTCCAGTTTGCGCTGAAGCCACAAAAGGGTGCCGAACTTGCGCAACAATTGGGCCGTGTGGCCATCGAGATTTGCGAAGGCCAGCAGATGGACCTCAACTTCGAGACCCTAAAGAAGGTCAGCATTGAGGATTATTTGGAGATGATCCGGCTGAAAACGGCGGTGCTTTTGGCCACGGCCTTACAGATGGGGGCCACCGTTGCAGGCGCAAAAGAGACTGACATCCAGCATCTTTACAATTTCGGCATCAATATCGGGATAAGCTTCCAATTGCAAGACGACATCCTCGACCTTTACAGCGACGTGGCCACTTTCGGCAAGCGTCATGGCGGCGACATTGCGGACAACAAGAAGACTTACCTTTACCTGAAAGCCCTTGAATTGGCTTCCGAAAACGACCGCAAACGCCTCGAACACCTTTTCACCCTCCGCATGGACCACGACGAGGAAGAAAAAATTGAAGAAGTGCAGGCCATTTACGACCGTTTGAAAGTGAAAGAAGCCTCCGAACAGGTCATGCTCGACTACGACCGCAAGGCCTTGGCCGAACTTGATGCCATCGACTTGCCCGAGGAGCGTAAAATCCACCTGAAAACCTACGCCGAACTGCTTTCGGGTCGGAAAAAATAGGTTTTGTCGCCACACAAAAACCAAGGAGGCCTCCCGATGGGGAAGCCTCCTTGTTCATTGTTATTCAAGTGTTTGCAAGTTATTTGTCCGTAGCGGTCTCTTTTGCTTCCGACTTCTTGCTCTTCTTGATTTCAGGTTTCTTGCCGTCGCATTTCTTGTCGCCATGCTTGCAATCCTTCTTGCAGTCGGCCTTCACTTGCTTTTCGCTGCCTGACACTTTCTTGTCGGCGCAGCAGTCGGCCTTCTTTCCGTCGGCGGCAACTTTTTTGTCAGCGCAACAGTCGGCCTTTTTCTTGTCAGCGCAGGCTTTCTTGTCGGCGCAACAGTCGTCTTTCTTCTGTTTTACAGGCTCTTGCGCTACGGTGGTAGCAGCAGGTTGTTTCTCCGACTTCACAACCGTAGTTTCAGCCTTCTTGGATTTCACTTCAGCGTTTTGAACATTGACGTCCTGAATGCTCATGGCACCGATGGCAAACATGGCCAAGGCACCGAATAAGATGGATTTCTTCATGTTGTAATAGATTTAGTGATGAATTACGGGGTCGCCGTAACTCAAAAAACGGAAATTGTGGTCCAAGGCGAAGCGGTAGCAATCTTTCCAACGCTCGCCGATGAGCGCCGAAACCAACAGCAACAAGGTACTCTTCGGCTGGTGGAAGTTGGTAATCAGGCCGTTGATGACTCGCATTTTGTACGAAGGCGCAATCATCAATGCGGTGCTGGCTTCCAAACGAGTCAGGTTGTGTCGGTTCAAATAATCCAACACCTTCTGCAAGGATTCAGTTGTTGAAAGTGGCTCGTGGTCTTCGTAAGGAAACCACTGCTCCACATGCAAAGGGCGCAAATCCAAGCCTTGCTCCTTCAGCATCACGCCAAGCCAATACAGGCTTTCCAAAGTGCGTGTGCTGGTCGTCCCAACTGGGATGATGGGTTTCCTAAAATGCTCAATCAAATTCTGAATCAACGACTTACGAACAATAACAGTTTCAGAGTGCATGGCGTGTTCGCCGATGGTCTCGGTTGAAACCGGCTTGAAAGTCCCCGCTCCCACATGCAGCGTCACTTCATCGAAAGCAAAACCTTGTTCGCGCAAGGACGCAATGAGCGGCTGGGTGAAATGCAAACCCGCCGTGGGCGCGGCCACCGAGCCATTATAACGAGCAAAGACGGTTTGGTAACGGTCGCGGTCGTCGGGTTCGGCATCGCGATGGAGGTAAGGCGGCAAAGGAATCTCGCCTGCAGCCTCAAGCACCGAGGCAAACGACAGGTTTTCAGGCATCCACGAAAACTCGATTTCGGCGTATTGGTCGTTTTGGGAGATTCGCTCCGCACTCAAAACCACCTTTTGCTCTCCAACAGTCAACTCCATCGAAAGATTCCCCTCCTTCCAACGTTTTGCGTTGCCTATCAAGCACTTCCAGCGCACTGGCGAAACCGCACTAAACGCCACTTGATAGTCCTTTTCGGGTTCCAAGCAGAAAATCTCAATGCGCGAACCAGTCACCTTATGGAATTGCAGTCGCGCCCGAATGACTTTGGTTTCGTTGAAGACCAGCAAGGCCTCTTTCGGCAAAAAATCGCCGATATGCTTGAATTGGGATTCCTGTATCTCGTTGTTTTTCAGCACTAAAAGTTTCGAGGCATCGCGCTCGGGCAAAGGATATTTGGCGATGCGCTCGTCGGGCAAGGGATAGTCGTAGGCTTCGATGGAAATGTCTTTAACTGCGTTCATTGTCGAAAATTTGTGCAAAAGTACAGTTTTTGGGATTGCCTAACGGCAAGAAATAGATTTTTGAACGATTTCTAACCATGAGATTCCTGCTCAAAATAGAACTCACCCGCAGTTTTTTGCTGAAATTCCTGAAATTCGGCGTGGTAGGCTTTTCTGGAGTCTTCGTCAACTTCGGTGTCACATACATTTGCAAGGAATGGCTGAAATGGAACAAATACCTGAGCAACATCTTGGGCTTCGTCGTTGCGGCCACCACCAACTACCTCCTCAACCGCATTTGGACCTTTGAAAGCAGCAACCCGCAAATCGGGATGGAGTACGCGAAATATTTCGGCATCGCCATTGTAGGCTTGGGCATCGACACGCTGACGGTCTACCTCCTCAACGGCAAACTGAAATGGAACTTCTACCTCAGCAAAGTCTTCGCCGTGGGCGCGTCCACGCTGTGGAATTTCTTTGGGAATCTGCTGTTTACGTTTGCTTAAATCCACAAGACACAAACACAAATTTGTGGTACAATTTTAAGTTTATTCCGCTACAAACACAAAAAAAAAGATTTCGTAGCGGAATAAACATGATTTTATTCAACATTTTTGAGTTTTTTGGTATATGTTCCAAATGCTTTTTATACTTTTGCAGCGAGATAACGAAAACAAAACACCATGTGTACCATCATTGGCAGAAAACAGGAAATCGCTGAACTGAACCGCTACTACGGCAGCGGAAGAGCCGAATTTATCGCCATATATGGCCGCCGCCGTGTGGGTAAAACATTCCTAATCAACGAAGTGCTTGGCGACTATATGACTTTTCACCACACGGGACTTTCACCTTACGACCGCAAACGGAAAGTGACCCTGAAAGATCAACTGCAAAACTTCCATTTCTCGTTGATTCGCCACGGGATGGAAAACGGCAATCCTCCCAAAAGTTGGATGGAAGCCTTTTTCATGCTCGAACAACTACTGGAACGGCAGGACAACGGTTTGCGACAAGTGGTTTTCATCGACGAACTGCCTTGGATGGACACAGCAAGGTCGGGATTCCTGACAGCACTCGAGGCTTTCTGGAACGGATGGGGCAACACGCGCCACAACCTTTGCTTCGTGGTCTGTGGCTCGGCAACTTCGTGGATTCTCGACAACCTCATCAACAACAAAGGAGGGCTGTATGGCCGACTGACTGGCGAAATCAAACTGTCGCCCTTCACCTTGCGCGAATGTGAGGAATTTTTCAAAAGCCGACAAATCAAGATGTCGCGATACAATGTCATACAAGCTTACATGATTTTAGGAGGCATTCCCTTCTATCTCAACTATTTCAATCCATCATTCAGTCTCGCACAGAACATTGACACGCTCTTCTTCAACCCGAAGGCCAAACTCGGAGATGAGTTCGATAGGCTTTTCAATTCCGTATTCGACAACGCCGAAGGTTGCATGAAAATCATGCGGAAGTTAGGGCAACGCCATGCCGGATTCACACGCAACGAGATTGCGTCGCAAACGGGCATCAATCCCAATGGCGATTTCTCGCAAATGCTTAAGGCATTGGTGGCCAGCGACTTCGTGACCAAATATATTCCTTTCGACACTAGCAAGCGAGAGGAACACTATAAAATCTCCGACTGCTTTTGTTGGTTTTGGCTTCATTTCAAGGAAAAAATGCAGATTACGGAAACAGAATATTGGCAGCATCATTTGAAAGAACCTGAAATCGGCAGTTGGCGGGGCATTGCTTTCGAGGAGGTTTGTATGCAACACATCCGACAAATCAAGAGTGCCTTGCAGATTGCTGGCGTGGCTTCGAGAGAATCGGCACTGATTGTCAAAGGCGACAAAGACAACGAAGGGATGCAAATCGACTTGCTGATTGACCGTGCAGACGATGTGGTGAATGTGTGTGAAATGAAATTCAGCAAAGCCGCTTTTGCCGTGACCAATGCTTACGCCAAGAAACTCGTCCAACGATTGCACGACCTCGAAACACTACATCCCAAAAAAACCTTCCACCTGACGCTGATAAGTGTCAACTCCATGCAACGCAACGAGTATTCCGACCTCTTCACCTCCGCAGTCGTGGCCGAAGACTTATTCGCCTGATAAAGAGCCCGTTTCCCTATCACAAAAACTTTTCCAAAAAGATGAACGGCATGAGTGATTCAATGCCGTCGAAGACCATGACGGGGCCGGTGTCGCCTTGGCAAAGCACGCGCAAGGGCCGTTTCGAGACATGCTCCACCTCCACCATCACCTGACGGCAAGCCCCGCAAGGGGCGACAGGCTCGCTGATGGCTTTCGTGGACGACCAAGCCGTTATCGCCAACGCCTCAAAAGGCACACCCGGAAATTGCGCCATCGCTGCGAACATGGCCACACGCTCGGCACAAAGCCCGCTGGGATAGGCCGCATTCTCGACATTGTTGTCCACCACAATCTCGCCATTGGCCAAACGCACCGCCGCACCCACATGGAATTTGGAATAAGGGGCATAGGCATTTCGCGCCGCCTCGTGCGCACGGCGCATCAATTCGGCATCCCGTTCGGGAAGTTCCTCCATCGAATCGTACACCTCGTAGGGGCAAACAAACTGTTCTTTCCTCATAGTGTTTCGTTTAATTGCCGCAAAGATAGCGATTTTCCCGTTACTTCCAAAGTTTTCGGAAAAACCTACTCGGTTTTCGGCGCGGCAAACAGCAAAAACGCCTCAAAAAACGCGAACAGCGACGCGCCCGCTTGGGTTTCCAAAGTGTCTTCGGGGAACATCGAGAGGAGCAATATGCAGAGGTAAACCAAATATAAATAGGTGTGGTTTCGTCGCGAGGAAAGCCAAGGAAACAACAAGACGAACAGAAAGAACGCCAAACCCACCAAACCAAAAGCGACAGCGATGGCAAGATACTGATTGTGAGCGCGGAATCGAAACTCCTCCTTCAGCGGCGACTGTATCTCATCATACGCCTGACTGAACGCCTGCGGCACATCGCCCGTGCCCACCCCAAACCACGGATGCTGC
>CACXQO010000234.1 GCA_902769815.1 uncultured Bacteroidia bacterium
GAACTCACCGTGAGTTATCGTACCTCGCCGACCGACGACTGGCACGAACTCGGCAGTTACAGCCTCAGCGACTGGACGAATACTTACGATGAGATGTTCACGCTGTCCGACTTGTCGGCCACGTTCCAAGTTTCGTTTTTGGGTCACTGCAATGGTGGATACTACATTTTCATCGATGATATTGAGATTGCCTCCGCAGGTGGCTGCGCCCGTCCGGTGAACCTGCAAGCCACTGAAATCACGGCATTTTCAGCGCTTCTTGGATGGTCAACAACGGGCAACGAAGAGAGTTGGACGATTGAATTGAACGGTGAGAACCTTATTGTCAACACCCAACCTTATTTGCTGGAAAATCTGGCATCAGGCAGGGATTACACTTTCCGCGTGAAAGCCAATTGCGGCGGTGGGATGGAGTCGGAATGGTCGCAACCGACCTCGTTCAAAACCCTTTGCGATGTGATTGTCGTGACCGACGAAGAGCCTTATTTCGATGATTTTGAGGCCTCGGAGGAGTTCGTTTGTTGGCAGAGCGAAATTCTTTCCGGCGAGGATAATTGGGTGATTGACCCCGGCTATCTCATCCTCAACAACACGGCTTTTTTCATTTGGCTTGGCGGGGAGGCGATGCTCGTTTCCGCTCCCTTAAACATCAAAACCGTTTCCAACCCCATCCTCACTTTCAAGCATAGGCAGCGGTCGTTGGGGCCATTTGTTGACGAACTTTCGGTTTGGTATGCCACTTCGATGGACGATTATTGGCATCTTCTTGGCGAGTACACCTACGCTTGCGAGGATTGGGAAACCATCACTCTTGCCTTGCCCGAGGCCTCAGCCACATACTATATCGCCTTTATGGGTAAATCGAATGAGGCCGACGGCGTATATGTCGACGATGTTTGGGTAGGCAACAACCCGGGTGTCGGTGTAGAGGAAATGCCGACTCTTGCCGCAACGGTCAGCCCTAATCCCACTTCTGGAATGGTATCGATTGAAGCCAATGCCGCTGAGGGCGAAGTGGTCGTCTATGATTTGTTTGGCAGGAAAGTAGCCACTACACTTCTTCGTGAAGGTCGTGCCGAAATTGATTTAAGTGATTGTGCAAAAGGTGTTTATGTGGCATGGGTTTAATTCCTAAGCGCACAAAGCGCCAAGGACTACACGAAATATGTGAATCCCTTCATCGGGACGCAAACCGACGAGACGGGTGCCTTGAGCGGCAGTACCTTTCCCGGCGCGACGATGCCGCAGGGCATGGTGCAACTCAGTCCCGAGACGGAACAAATGGTGACTTGGGACCCATGCTCAGGTTACGACTACAATAAGCATGTCATCTACGGCTTCACCCATACCCACCTCAGCGGCACGGGCTGCACCGACCTTATAGACGTTAGCCTGATGCCAATTTGCAACTATGTCACCCCTGAACGACTGAAAAAAGCCGATTTTAGTCAGAAATACGTCCATAAGTTTAGGCTATTATCAGGTGTATTTGGGTGATAGCCATGTGAACGTTGAGCTTACAGCTACCGTCAGGACGGGCATTCATCGTTATACTTTCCCCATAGGACAACCCCAGACGGTTGTCCTCGACCTTGATAGAGGCACTTTCCGTGGCGAAGCCTACTACTCAAAGCGTCGCACTTACGACATTATCCAAAGTCAAATCCGCATTGTGGACGACCACACCATTGAAGGCTATCGTGTAATCACGGGTTGGGCAAAAATGCGTAAGGTGTACTTCCGTGCTGAGTTTTCCAAGCCATTCAAGCAACATTTGTTGATGAACGGGGAACTGAATGTCGGTAATAGCGATGTGGTGAATGGCAGAACATTGAGAGCGGCATTGAATTTCGACCCTGCCGATGGTCGGGAGTTGATGATAAAAGTGGCCATCTCGCCCGTGGATAGCGAAGGCGCAAGGAAAAACATGCTGGCAGAAGCCCAAAGTTGGAACTTCGACGAATATGTTCAAGCCGCCCACGACGCTTGGCAGCGCGAACTCAGCCGCATCGACATCAAAGGCACCGATGAGCAGAAAACTATCTTCTACACGGGTCTTTACCACGTTCTGATGCAGCCCAACACGATGAGCGACGTTGACGGTCGCTACATGACTACCAACTTTGAAATCAAGCAGATGCCGAAGGGACAGACTTATCACAGCACTTTCAGCCTTTGGGACACCTTTCGCGCCGCGCATCCGCTTTACACGCTCATCGCGCCCGACATCGCCGCGCAGTTTGTCCGCGACATGGTGTTGCATCACAAAACCTACGGCTATTTGCCCATCTGGGACCTTTGGGGGCAGGACAACTACTGCATGATTGGCAACCACGCCATTCCCGTGCTTGCTGATGCCATCCTTGCCGAAATACCGGGAATCGATGTAGAGGAGGCGTATCAGGCTATGGTCGAGAGCAGCACGAGGAGTCATTTCAACTCACCCTTTGAGGTTTGGGAAAAATATGGTTACATGCCTCAAACTTTGCAAGATGAGAGCGTCAGCATTACTATGGAGCAGGCTTTTGATGATGCTTGCGTGGCATTGGTGGCCAAGAAATTAGGCAAAACCGAAGACTACGAGCGTTTCCATCGCCGCAGCATGTTCTACAAAAACCTTTTCGACCCCGAAACAGGTTTCTTCCGCCCGAAAGACGAAAACGGCAACTGGCTCGACGGCTTTGACCCGCTGTCATATAAGCAGCCTTGTTTCGTGGAGGGCAATGCTTGGCAATATATGTGGTTTGTGCCGCAAGACCCGCAAGGTCTCATCGACCTTTTCGGCGGCAACAAAGGTTTCCTGAAGAAACTCGACGAGAACTTCAGCCTCACCGCCACTTCAGGCGAGGTGAACGGCAACGCCAGCGGTTTCATCGGGCAGTATGCCCACGGCAACGAGCCGAGTCACCACACCGTGTATCTCTACAACTTCGCGGGCAAACCAGAACGCACGCAAGAGTTGGTGGAGCAGGTGCGAAGCGAGTTCTATCGCGCCACGCCATGCGGCTATGCCGGCAACGACGACTGCGGCCAAATGTCGGCTTGGTACATCTTCTCAAGCCTTGGATTCTATCCCTTTCATGCGGGCAGTGCCGAATATGTCATTGGAACACCATTGTTCACCAAGGCCACTTTGCATCTTGAAAATGGAAAAGATTTCGTCATCAGCGCACCGAACAAGACACCTGAAAAAATTCACGTTAAAAGCGTGAAATTGAACGGAAAACCGATTAAGGATTACAAACTCACCCATCAGCAAATCATGGAGGGTGGCGTGTTGGAGTTCTTGATGTCTTGGAAATCATACGCTACCACCTTTGGATGATGCAAGGCGAGGAAATGCTCATTGAGCAGCAACTCCACCTGAAGCATGGTCTGCTCAATCATTTTGGGCACCAACTGACATTCCCAAACCACGATGACCTGCCAGCCGTTGTCGTGCAAAACTTGGTAATTTTGTTGGTCGCGCTCTTGGTTTCTTCGGATTTTGTTCACCCAAAACTCCTTATTCGTCTCTGGAATCTTACAACACTTTGAACCATCTTCTCTAAACTCTAAACCCTCAACACTAAACTCAACAAAATGCCCGTGCCAAAAGCACCCGTTCACGAAAATCGCCGTGCGGTACCTCCTCATTACAATATCCGGCTTGCCCGGCACCGATTTCACGTTGAGGCGATAGCGGTAGCCATGCCGCCATAGCCATTGCCGCACCAAAAGTTCGGGCTTGGTGCCTTTGCCGTGGATGCGCGACATCACATAGTGGCGTTGCTGTGGAGTGAGGCGGTCGGTCATAACGTTACCAAATAAACGGCAAAACCTTGTATTTCACGCGCTGTTTATACTCTTTGTAGCCTTCCAACACTTTTTTCCAGTCGGTCATCTTCATGAGGATATGACGTTGAGCACGGTCTTCAGCCATGTCAAGGAAAGCTGTGGAAATCAGATTCAGTCGGGTGACTTCGTTTTCTGACAAATAGTTCTTGGCAACGGTGACATCGCTTTTGATGATTCTGCCATCGGGCGCGTTTTTCCATGTCATCAGTCCCATATATTTCCATGTCATCAGTCCCATATAGGGCTTTTCGGCATCGGCGCGGTCGTAGATGATTTCGGCGGCGGTTTGATGCGTCACGGCATAGTGCATCATGTTTTGGACGGTCTTGTAAAACTGCCGTGTCGTTTCGGCTTGTGCATCATAATCGCTGCTACATTCGGCATAAATGTCGGTGATTTTCTGATAGTAACGTCGTTCGGAAGTGCGGATTTCGCGGATGCGTTCAAGCAGTTCCTCGAAATAGTCTACACCAAAAACATCTTTTCCCTTCAATCTCTCGTCATCCATCACAAAGCCTTTGATGATGTATTGCTTCAGTACTTCGGTGGCCCAACGGCGGAATTGCGTGGCTTCATAACTGTTTACGCGGTAGCCAACGGCGATAATGGCATCCAAATTGTACATCAAAACACCTTGGTCGTCGCAATTGTCCGAAGGAATTCGAATTTTTCGAATTGACTCGGACAATTGCACTTCTCCGCTTTTTTCGATTTCAGACAGGTGATAATTAATAGTCGAAATGGCCACGTTAAACAATTCAGCCATCCGTTTTTGTGAAAGCCAAAAAGTCTCATTATTGAACACGACGGTAACATTGACTTTACCCGTTGAGGATTTGTACATCAGTACATTACCTTCTATGCTGGTGGCCAAGTCAGTCGAAGTCATTTTATCCGTGAAATAGTCTTTTGCGGCTTTCACCAAAGGCTTTTTCTGGTCGGCGTTCATCACGATGGCGAGACAAGCGGTTCGGGACAGCAATACGGATGTCACCTTGCGATAACCGCTGTTATGTAGTTGCGCCATCTCTTCAATCTCCACGATATGCTCCTTCAAGTCCAACCCTTTCTCCTTTTGCAGAAAAGGCGTGATCTTATTAATAAGCCTCTCGAAGTTCCAGTATTTCTGGTAGCCGAGTAGCCGCGCCAGCTTTCGGGAGTTCCACCATTCTCGGCCTTCGCTGTCGGTTTCCTTGATGGTTTCAAAAGGCGATTGAAGTTCTTGAGGTTGGAAGAGTTCAGTGTTGTCTTGCATAGCTGGATATTTCCCACAAAAATACAAAAAAAACGCCAATCTCCATCATTTATTCTTGTTCAGGATAATCAGTGCAGCAATCACGCCCGGCACCCAGCCGCAAAGCGTGAGCAGAAACACGATGAGCATCGAGCCGCAGCCGCGGTCGTACACCGCCAAGGGCGGGAAGAGGATGGAAAGGAGGACTCGGAGGAAGGACATAATTTTTTAGGTTTGTTATTTGAGAAACTGCTATTTATTGAAAATACAATTTCTATGCCATTCAAGGAATTGAGGGTTTGGACGATGATATTCAGGCAAAGATATTATAAGACCTTCTATAGACGCAAAATGCTTTTCATAATAGGATTCTTCGATATATGTCTTGAGTTTGTCTGCTAAAATAACTCGGTAATGCTCATCGATGCTGATAAAGCCTTTGTCAAATGCTTTGTCATAAAGTGCGGAAAGACATAATCCATTTTCAGGGTTTAATCTCTCTTTCTTGTTTTCTGCCCAAGGGATGATATGACTCGCGACCAACAACGAAGGAATATTTATCCCTGTTATGGCGCAGTGTTTCTCATATAGATTAAGAATCATAGAGCGAAAGGCGTCTTGATTCACTCGCTGTTTGACAAATGCTCGTTTGTCTTCGCCGATAAGGTCAGTATCGGTAATACCAACAATATCTTCAATGGAACTATGAAGCAGTTTAGCCTTGATTTGTTGTGCTTCAAAAAACAAGTCTTCTTTTCTGTCCAAGAACTCATCCCAAATCGGTTTGCAAATAGAGATTCCTCCCGGCATACCTGTACGTCCGCTTTCGATGATAACAGGGTCACAAGCAGCGAAATTGACGAGCCTTAAAGCGACGCTATTGTTGGTTCGTCCAATTAAGTTAGCCAATTCAATTACTTCAGGTGTGGTGCGATTCAATCGGCCAAAAGGCAGGCGAAAATATAGGTCAAGTGCCAAGATAAGTTCATCCCGTGTCCAAACGTTTCTCATAATATCAGAAATGTAACGATGATGAATATCATTGATTTAACGGCTTATCACCAAAAACATTGTACATCAAATCTTTATTCATTTCAGGATGCTGTTCATACAATTGGATGTTATGTTCAGCAATGTATTGTATTGTTTGCCATTCTTCTTCAGTAAGCGGATGATAAGTATTGTTGGGATAGTGCATCAATTCTTCAAATTCATCAACATGTTCATAAACATAATCTGTCTCTTCGGTGATGGCTTGCAGCATCGGCATCAATTCCGTTACTGTTTTGTTGTTGGCATAGTGGGCGAAGAAAAGGAATGAAGCGGTTTTCTTCAAAACATCATAAACCTTTGGAATATAATCATCCATTACCACTTGGAAAGAAGTCCGTCCATCGGGAGCCACCTTACTCTCCAATTCTTTCTTGCAAAGCAGGGCAGCGGCGTAAAGAACGTGAGTTTTATATCCCAAATCATATTCAAGGTCGTCACGTCTCTTTTTTGCTTCAGTTGGATTGAATGTGGCTATGTAATCCAAATATTGACGATAAAAATCCTCGCCTTCGCCTGACAATCCATGCATGACATCCAATATTTGGTCGGCAACACGGTCGAGTTTGTCAACATCCTGAATTCCACGACTCATCAAACTCTTAAGCAATTCGGTGTTTTGGGTTAGACTTTTCCTTTCCAGTTTGAGAAGGTTTTCGATGCTTTTATAGAATTCTTCATTCATAATTTAACCAAATCTTACTCATTTTTTTGTTACTTTAATCTACTATTCTAAAGCTGTATCAGTTTCCAGTGTTGCACTGCTGCAAAAGTAATAAAAAGAATGGAATATAGAAGGGTATATTATTCTTTAATCTGTCACATTTTCTCTCAGCAGCCCCTCACCTCCAATCTTTATGCGTCCGAAAGCAACTCATTTCTTGCCCAAGTCCTTCAGCGAGGCGCCGGTATGATACACCGTGTCGTCA
Source organism: uncultured Bacteroidia bacterium (assembly GCA_902769815.1). Classification (GTDB taxonomy): domain Bacteria; phylum Bacteroidota; class Bacteroidia; order Bacteroidales; family F082; genus Limimorpha. The sequence continues at coordinate 7,051 of CACXQO010000234.1, forward strand.
ATGCAGAGGAAGCGGTCAATTTAACGGCAAAACAGGGTTGAGCAACAAAGCGTCCACAATGGGGTGATACACTTGGCGGTCAGTTACTTCGGTGATGGTGGTTACCTTGTTGCCTGCGTCCTTAGAGGAAGCCCCGCAATGGAATATCCTTTCCGTGCCAGTGTTGTAATCTATCACAATGTAACGGTCGTGGTAGATGCCGCAGGTCTTTCGGAAGTTCAGGTTGATGGAGGGGTATTGGTTGTGGAAGTCGTCGAAATCGCATTGGTGCAGGCCGCGCCCGATGTTGTCGCTGAAGATGGTAATCTGCACGGAGGGGGAAGCCTCTTTAAGCAAAACGAGGGTTTTCAGCCCGATGTAGTTGTCGATGACAAAGATGCTTTTCTTGGCGGCCTTGTAGATTCCCGAATAGGCGATGTTGGCTTCAACCGATTCGCCGTTCAGAATCAGGTATTCGCGGCGCGTATTGGGGTCGGTGAAATCGTGTACCAACTTGGCCAGGTCCGCTTTGGACACCATATTGGCTTTGATTTCGGCGATGTCGGACGTGTTTTGTGTGGTTTGCACCGACAGTTGTAGCAGTTCGCTTTGGCCAATCAGGCTTCTCCTGTCGATAATGAGATCCTTCATCTCCTTGAAAGCGCGGACAAGGGCCTTGCTTTGCCGCGTGGCCAAATCGCCTTTCAGCACGGTCATCAGCATGTAAACGCCTTGCTCTGTGAAGACGTAAGGGAGGTATTTCGAGAATTTTCCTTGCCCCAATTCTATGGTCAAATTTTTTGACCTTGGAATCTCATCTGATTCGGATTTATCTGAATTTGAACTATCTACCAAATACCTTGAGGTCAAATTTTTTGACCTTAAAATAAGATGGTACTCTTCTTTGGTGAGTTGGAACCTGAAATCGTCATCAAATTTGGCTATATTATTCTTGACTTGCTGGTTTAGCGCTTTGGTTGTATAACCGTAAATACCAGCAAGGTCGGAATCCAGCATAACTTTTACGCCACGGACGGTGTAAATCAAGTCTTTGATACGGTCAGAAGATTCTATGCTTACAAGTTCTTGCATGGCGATTCCAAAAACGGCACACGGGGTGCTGCAACGCGGCAAAGGTAG
>CACXQO010000235.1 GCA_902769815.1 uncultured Bacteroidia bacterium
TCGGCTGGCCCTCCAAGGGGATGAACAGCACCATGGGGATGCTTTTCACCTGAAATGCTGCGGAGAGGCCGCGCTCTTGGTCAGTGTTGACCTTGTAAACCAGCAACTTGCCGTCGTATTCCTCGGCCAATTTCTCCATGATGGGAGCCACGCGGCGGCACGGTCCACACCAGTCGGCATAAAAGTCGATAATGGCAGGAAGTTCGCCCTTATAGATAAAGGTGTTCGGGTTTTTCTCAAAGTCCCATACTTTCTTCAGGAACTCGTTGTAAGTCAAATGCTTGACCTTCGATTCTTCTTTCTTTTCTTGCGCGCTGGCAGTGAAGCCAAAGGCAAGGATTGCAATAGCGATTAGGATGGTTTTTTTCATGATAATGGTTGTTATTTTTTGCTTTTCATTTTTCCATTTCTTTGATGAAATCTTCTAGACTGTCGCATTCGTACACTCGTCCTTCATCAAGGTCTTTCAAGGATCGTTCGTAGGCCGTCATTCTTTTGCGCCGAGGTCTTGATACCTTTCCAACCCCGCGTAACATGCTGATAGCCTTTTTGATGTCGTTGATGAGCGACATGTCCTTGATGTCGACTATCAATTGCCCCTCGGCAGGAATGTTTGCAGTGTTTGCCATGATACCTGTTTTTTGTGGTTTTACGGCTGCAAAAATAATCAAACTATCGGAATTTTGCCGCAAAACATGTTCCAATTTCGCTTTTTTTTTCTACTTTTGCAGCTTCAAATCAATGCCAATTATTATGCTAAACACTTGTAAATTATTGATTATCAATGTAATGGGGGGGGTAAAACTCCTTTCCATGTTTTTTCATACCCTTAGTCCAAGACGGGCCGAAATGGCTTGCCTTGGATTTTTTTGTGCCTGCCATTGCGAACGGAGCGGCGCAAGGCGGGTCTTCGGAATCCTTGAATCTTAAATCTTAAATCTTTAAATGTTTCACTAAATCATCACAAAATGTTCATAAAAAAGAATTCCCTGAAAGCCCTTGCGCTTTCGCTCGGGCTGGCGGCCTTGATGGCGCCTGCCACCCCACTGAACGCCCAAAGCAGGCCCGGAGGCTTGTTCGGCACCGACCCGCAAACCAACGACGACAGCCCCGAAGGCTTGATGAACCGAAACCGCAGCGGCGTGAGCTTAGGGTTAAGCAACGACAACTTCGAGCCCGCTCCCCTCGGCAGCGGCCTTGTCCTGCTGATTGGCGCCGGCCTCGGCTATGTGGCACTCAAAAAGAAGGAGGACGAACAATGAAAAGACTTGGAATGATTGTGATGGCCGGCCTTTTGGTGCTGGGCCTCGCACAGTGCAAGAAAGAACAAACCAACAACACCCAAAGCGAGGGCAACGTTGTGAGGATTACGCTGAACGTTGGCCCTTCGACAGGCTCAGGGACCAACAACGGCTCAAGGGTGAATGTGGATCCGGCTTCTGGCCACCATGTCACTTTTGAAAACGGCGACCAGATTGTGGTGGCCAGCAACGGCGCAGTGGTCGGCACGCTGGTCGGCACGCTGACCCGCGAAGACGTGGTTTTCGGTGGCGAAATCACCAACCCCACGGAAGGCCAACCGCTCTATTTCTACTTCCTTGGCAACAAGCAAGGAACGGTTGCCAACGGCACCGCCGAATTGACCGTGAACATCAGCGACCAAACAACGGAGGCTGGCTTGCCCGTGATTTCGATGGGAAAATCCTCGGTGAATTATTCCACTGCTGAGACCAACTACACCTCGGATCTCCACAACAAGTGCTCGCTGATGAAGTTCAACGTGACCACGCCTTCCACGGCTGCCATCTGCATCACGGGGATGAACAACACCGTGACGGTTGACTTCAGCAACCCGACCGACGAAAACTGCGGGTTCAGCTACGGCAAGGACGGCGACGGACTGATCACGATGCCCGCCAAGGACACAAACAACGTCACTTGGGCCATCGTGCTTCCGCAAGACGCTTTGGCTGAAGGCGAGGACGGCTCAGTTTATACCGCCGACCATGCTTACGCCGGCACCCGCCCCCAAATGGATGCAATCGAGATGAACAAGTTACTCTATGCAGGCGTTGACCTGACTGCGGTTGTTATCACTGCTTTTACCGTAGACTTCAATGACGGCATCTTTCCCGAAGGTTGGACGACCATCGACGCCGATGGCGACGGCCACAACTGGGTGCTTGACACGGAATGCGAGTCTGCCTATGGCTATAACCAAAGCAATGCAGGTTTCAATGGCAGCCACATGATTCTCTCTGGCTCGTACCATAAAACTGCAGGTGCTCTCCATCCTGACAACTACCTTGTGTCGCCTAAAGTGATCTTGCGCAGCGGCAGCACGTGTGCGTCTCCGACAACGGCACGGACTGGACGATGGTTCAGGAGTGGACGATGGAAGCCAAGGGCGCGAGTGGCGACAAAGGATTTGGCCGCGACGGCAACACCCGTGACCAAGGTCGCTGGTATTACTTCAGCGTCGACTTGAGTGCCTACGCCGGACGGAAATACATCGCCATCCGTCACTTTTATTGCTCCGACCAATTCTTTTTGAATGTCGATAATATCAGATTGGGCGACCCCGAACCTGGGACCTCATTCTCACAGAACTTCAATAATTCTGTTTTGCCCGAAGGCTGGACCACCATCGACGCCGATGGCGACGGCTACAACTGGGTGCTTACCAATCAAATGGCAGCCTATGGCTATAGTGCTCCCAATGATGGCCACTATGGAACCGTAGGGATGACTTCAGGCTCATACCATGGATCTGCTGGTGCCCTTACTCCCGACAACTACCTTGTTACGCCTAAAGTGAACTTGGTTCAGGGCAGCACCTTCAGCTTCTGGGCTTGCGCCCAGGATGCCGATTATCCCGCCGAGCACTTTGGCGTGTATGTGTCCGACAACGGCACGAGCGGCTGGACGATGGTTCAGGAGTGGACGATGACCGCCAAAGGCGCGAGTGGCAACAAAGGCAATGGCCGCGACGGCAACACCCGTGACATAGGCAACTGGTATCAATATACCGTCGACCTGAGCGCCTACGCCGGAGAGAAGTACATCGCCATCCGTCACTTCAATTGCAGCGACGAGTTCTTTTTGGAAGTCGACGATATAATGCTGACCGTCAACTGATGACGGGCCTTGCTTTTGCGGATTAGCGGTTTGCAAGCGTCCCGCTTGCCATTCGCAATTCCCGTATGAGAATCGTAGAGACGTGCCATGGCGCGTCTCTACGTGTTTTTTTTGCCTGCCGGGGCACTGCCGTAGGCCACCAGCTTGCGTCCAAAGGTTACAAAATCCTTCAATGAGTGCTTTTTTTCAAAAAAATCTCCCTCATTGAGGGATTATTTGTATTGGAAAGCTATGATGTTTCCTCAAATCCAGTGAATTATTGTATTTTTGCCGCAAATTTTTTTGAATATGCTCATCGTCAATATCAAGGAACTCGTCGGCATCGAGGAACAAGGCCGACTGCTGAAACGCGGCCCCGAAATGGCCGAAACGGGAAGGATTAAGAACGCTTTCCTATATATTAAAGGTAAGAAAATCGAGGATTACGGACCGATGGATTCGGAAGCCTGCAAAAAGTATCTTGCTGAAAACCATCGTGTTCACGATGTGAATGGCAGCGTGGTCATGCCTGCCTTCTGCGACTCGCACACGCATTTGGTCTACGCCAACTCGCGCGAGCTGGAGTTTGTCGACAAGATCCGTGGCCTCAGCTACGAGGAAATCGCGAAGAGGGGAGGAGGCATCCTCAACTCGGCCAAGGCGACGGCGGCGGCCACCGAGGACGAACTCTACGACATGGCCCAGCAACGCCTCTACGAGGTGATGCGCATGGGCACGGGCGCCATCGAAATCAAGAGCGGCTACGGCTTGACCACCGAAAGCGAGCTGAAGCTGCTGCGCGTCATCCGCCGCCTGAAAGAGAACTCGCCACTGACCATCAAGTCGAACTTCCTTGGCGCACACGGCATCCCGATGGAATATCGTGGCCACCAGGAGGATTATGTCGACTTGGTCATCAACGAAATGATTCCGCTCGTGGCGGCTGAGGACTTGGCCGACTTCATCGACGTGTTTTGCGACCAAGGTTTCTTCACCTGCGAGGACACCGAGCGCATCCTCATGGCGGGCATCAAATACGGGATGCGACCGAAAATCCACGCCAACGAGATGGCCATCTCGGGCGGTGTGCAGGTGGGCGTGAAATACGGTGCCATCTCCGTTGACCATCTCGAACAGATGGGCGACGAAGAGATTGAATGTCTGAAAGACTCTGAAACCATGCCGACAGTTTTGCCGGGCTGCGCATTCTTCTTGAACCTGCCGCTTTCGCCAGCAAGGAAAATGATTGATTCGGGTTTGCCGGTGGCTATGGCCTCCGATTTCAATCCGGGCACTTCGCCTTCGGGCAACATGCAACTCATCATGTCGATGGCCTGCATCCGCTACAAGCTAACTCCCGAAGAGGCCCTGAACGCCACCACTTTGAACACCGCCTTCGCGATGGGCGTGAGCGATGAGGTGGGCAGCATCACCAAGGGCAAGTTGGCCAACCTCATTATCACCCAACCGATGACGCAATTGGAGTTCATGCCCTACTATTACGGCGCGAACAAGGTGGCAAAGATGATATTGAACGGAAAATTCGTCTAACTAAAACAAATCTTTAATTCAATGAAATTCAGTAAATTGGTTTTGCTTTCTTGTTTGGTGGCAAGTCTTCTCGGCTCGTGTAGGAAAGCGCATTACGATTTGGATAATGTTCACGGCGTGAACGCCCAAGGTGAGTTGTTGTTGCCTATCGCAAGGAAGTCGGTGACGATGATGGACATGATGCAGCGTTTCCAAATCGATAGTTTGATTGATTGCAATGCTGACGGCACCCTTTCCTATAATTATTCGTATGAGCATTTTGGTGCGGTGAAAGGTGAGGATCTGCTGAGATTCAACGACTTGAACTATGAAGAACATTTCGCTTTCGAAAATCCCTTCCCGTTGGTTTTGCCCCAAGCATTTGACACGATGCTCCATTTCAACCATAAGATTCTTTTCGAGGCGGATCATATCAGTGTGTTGGAGGCCATGATGCGCTCAGGGCGGTTCGATTTTGATATTCAGACGAATATTGGGCTGTTGCGGCGGGTGGTCATACGCTCTTCCGACATAAAGGATGGAGCGGGAAACGACTTGGAACTTGATTTTCAAATCAATGCGGATTCCATCGGCTTCGACCTTGGTGGAATGAGGTATGAAACGGATTCGGCCAACACCCTGAACTTGAGTTATGACTTGTATTTCCGTATCCAAGGCTCGACCAACGACGAATTGTTTTTCGATATCGACATCAAGGGTCGCGACTTGGCCATTCAGGAGATGCGTGGCTTTGTGGAATCCTATGGTTCGGAAAGCCGAATTGACACAACTTTCAACCTTTTCCCCGACAACATCATAGGCAGCCTTGAAATCAATGGGGCGCGACTCCATCTCAGCGAGCGCAACACTTTCGGTTTGGCGGCGCGATTGGAGTTGGACACTGCGCTGGTTTCGGGCGAGGGCATTGCTCCTTATTCCCTTTTCGATCCTATGCCCGTTGTGGTCGATTTGCCATCGCAACTTACTTTCGCTGAGGTGTTTAACCAATCATTGAACGGTCAGTTGAACGCCAGCAGCAGCAGGGCTTACTCGGTGTCGAACTTCATCGTGAATCCTTCGGGCTTCTCGGATATGGTCACGGTGGCCGACACTTGCAACATCGATGTTCGTGTGGATGTGAACATTCCATTCGCTTTCGCCGTCGAAGATGTGAGGTATCTTGATACGGTCCATTTGGATCTTTCCGAAATCAATATGCCTGATATGATTGAAAGCATCACTTTGGAGATGACTTTCAACTCGACCCTTCCGCTGAACTTGGGCGGTCGATTCTATATGTATGACTCTGAGAGTGATAAAATTACGGACACTCTTGTCGCCAATGACGAAATCATAAGGGCGTCATTCGATGGGCAGCCGACCATTACGGAGGTGAGCATCGAAATCACGGAGAACAGGATCGAAAAAGTCTTACATTCCGACCGAATCATCATGCTCTACGAGTTGGATACCGATGCCCGTGATGTGGTGCTGAACGCTAACCAAAAACTGGAATTGTATGTGAAAACCAAAGTAAAATACGATGGCGTAGCTGAAATTTAAAATGATTGGAAATGAAAAAGTTATATAAGAATTTTACCTTGATGATGGCCGTTTTTGCCATCGCTGCTGTGCAGGCTCAGGAGGTTTCTCCTGTCGATTTTATGAGGATGAACCCTTATCAGATGAAGGCCAATCCCGTTGCGGATTTGCCATACGAGAGCGTGATGTCGTTGCTGGTGGGCAACATTGGCTTGGATGTGCAGAACTCCACCTTGCGCTATGACAACCTCTTCGATTTCGATACTGATGGCCGCCCCGCTGCCATCAATTTGAAACAGTTCTCCAACAGCCTGAAAGAGAAGAATTTCGTGGGCATTAATGCGAACATGGATTTCTTCACCCTGTATCGCCGCTTGAAAAAAGGGATGCTTACTATTAATTATGGTGTGAAGGAACAAAGCGATGCGAAGTTCAACGACGGGCTGTTCAAGTTGTTGGGCTATGGCAACGCGGCTTTCACAGGCGAGAGCAATCCCGTCAAGGTCAATATGAACGTGAATGCCCAACTCTATCAGGAATTGGCTGTGGGTTATCGGTTGAATGTCAGTGAGAAACTCTCGTTGGGAGGTCGTGCCAAGTTGCTTTTCGGCATAGGCAATGTCACTACCGATGCGATTGATGCCCGATTGTTCACCGACCCCGATTCCTACGCGCTCCGTTTGGAAGAGGAGGTTGCCGTGCGGATGTCGATGCCCAAGGTGATGTATGTCGACGATGATGGCAGACTGAAGGCCAATGGCCTGTTCATCATGGGCGACTTGTTCCGCAATCTCGGATTTGGCATTGATTTGGCTGCCGAATACCGCTTTGATGATCAGTTCAGTATGGTGGCTGCGGTCAACGATTTGGGCTTTATTCATTGGGGATACAACAACATCCAGTTGAATGGCAGCATCCATGATGCGGGCCAGTTCTATGACAATGGCGGTTTTCTTTTCAACGGCATGGACATTGATCAGTTACAAAGTGTCATCGCCGACGAGTCTTATCGTGAGTTGTTCCTTGATACTTTGCAGCAGTATTTCCAATTGGAGTTTGCACCCATGGAGAAATACAATACTGCACTGAATACCAATCTCTTGCTTCGCGGCAACTACGACCTCGATGCCCATAACCGCTTCAGTGCGCAAGTGCAGGGACGTTTCTTGGGCAGCGGCTTCCGTCCTGCCTTTACATTGGCCTACAATGGCAACTTTTTCGAGAAACTGGATGTTTGCGCCACCTATACAATTATGCCAAACAGTTACGACAACATCGGTTTGGGCATTTCAGGCAGGCTGTTTAAGACTTGCAACATCTACCTGACAACCAACAATGTAATCGGCTTTTTCTCCCCAATGAACCTAAGCGGGATGAGTTTGCAAGCGGGCATTGTGTTTGTGTTGCGTCCCGAGGACAAGAACAATGAATACGAATAAGGCAGGCTCTGATGCTGCGCTCATTTTCGGCATCAGTCGCCACCGCCTGACTACGGACGGCGATGGCGTCACCACTTTGGTGGCGTTCAGTGGCTGTCCTTTGCGCTGCAAGTATTGCCTCAACAAGGCCTCTTGGGAACCTGATAAGGGTCGGCTTTATGCGCCTGAAACGCTTTTCGAGGAAGTGAAAATCGACCAACTCTATTTTTTGGCAACCAAAGGCGGCATCACTTTCGGCGGGGGAGAGCCTTTGTTGCAGGTCGAATTCATCAAGGCGTTTCGTGAGCTTTGTGGCTCGCAATGGCAACTTTTGGCCGAAACCAGCCTCAATGTGCCGTTTGAAAATGTGAAAACGCTTGATGCTGTATTGGATGGTTATATCGTCGACATCAAGGACATGAATCCTGAGATTTACAAAGCCTATACTGGAAAAGACAATGCTTTGGTGTTAAGCAATTTGCAATGGCTTTTGCAGCATGGCGACCCAAACCGTATCATGGTGCGCGTGCCGCATATTCCCGATTTCAACATGGATGATGATGTGACGCGAAGCATGGAACAATTGAAAAAGATGGGCGTGACCCATTTTGACGAGTTCCAATATATAATAAGGTGAAGGAAAAAATCACTTCAAACCTTGTTTTGTATAAAATAATTCGTATTTTTGCCGCGTTAACCTAAAAAACTAATGCTATGGCAAGAGGCAAACAAACCTGCAACAGCAGAGAACGATATTAAGTTGGTCATCGAGGAATGTACCTACCAAGGCGACTGCCTCGGCACTTGCCCGAAATGCGAGGCCGAAGTGCGCTATCTGGAGCGCGAATTGGAGAAACGGCAACGGTTGGGCAAGGCGGCAGTTGTGGCGGGCCTTTCCGTTGGTTTGCTGGGCGCGAGCCAAGTGGCTTTGGCGCAGGAGCCGGACAGTTTGAACATGAATCAAAATAATTTGGGGACGTTGCGAGGGGACATGACAATTGTTGAGTATGGAGCTATCCCTCTTTATCCTCCTCCAACTTTTCCCTACTGTCATGTGCTGACCCAAGAGGAGATAAGTAATGTGGCGATAAGCAAATTGCCTAAATCGGGCAATCTGATAGTGGTGGGTGGAAATTTGACATGTCCTGAAGAAGAATCTCTTTACAACAGGGAGTGGAAACCCCAGCCAGATACCTTGTTTGAAAAGACGAAGTGTCTTTATGCTCCAAAGTTTGAAGGCGGTGAGTCGATGCTTGTGGAGTTCCTCTCCCAAAACTTGGGCAAAAATGCCGATGGTAACGCTTACGGCGACATGGAAGTGGCTTTCACGGTGGAACCCAATGGCAAATTGTCGCACATTGAAATAATAAAAGGTGTCAATGAGCAATTAGATGCTCAAGTCGCGGCGCTGTTCAAGTTCATGGAATGGAAGCCTGCCATTTGGGAATTGAATTCGGGAGAAAAAATCCCATTTGCCTGCCAATGCGTGCAGAAACTGCATTTTCCGATGATTACACATTAAATACATAAGGTTATGATTAAGAAATTCATTTTTGGGTTTGTTCTGTTTTTGCTGGCTCAAGGCATAATGGCGCAGACAACG
>CACXQO010000236.1 GCA_902769815.1 uncultured Bacteroidia bacterium
CCTCGAAGTCTCCATCTGGGTGCAGAACTACGCCACCAAGGAAATGTTTAACAGCCACTTCGCCTATGAATATACCGATGTGCATCCTTATCCTGTTGAAAGTTTATCAATAATCCAAAATAAATCCGAGTTAAATTCACTAATATCTTCTTGGAACGCCCCTAGTTTAGGAAATCCGACGGGATACAATGTATATGTCAACGGTGAACTCGTTGTTGAAAACACAACAAATTTATCTCACTCTTTTCAAGGTGAAGTAGGTGTTTTCTATACTGTTGCCGTAGTTGCTCTCTATGGACAAGAAAAAAGTTCAGTCAAAGTAATTACTGGCATAGAAAACGCTGGAGGTAACACTAACTACACCATCACCGCCACTGCCAACCCTACCAACGGCGGCACGGTAACAGGTGGTGGAACCTACCAGCAAGGGGAGCAGTGTACAGTATCAGCTACTCCCGCATCTAATTTCACATTTTTAAGGTGGACAGAAAACGGTTCGCAAGTTTCTACTAATGCCAATTATACTTTCACTGTGACAGGCAACCGCACTTTGGTGGCACAATTCCAAGCGCAACCCCAAAACTACAATATCAGCGTATCTGCCAACCCTACCAACGGCGGCACGGTCACAGGTGGCGGCACCTATCAGCAAGGGCAGCAATGTACTGTATCAGCTACTCCAGCATCTAATTTCACATTTTTAAGGTGGACAGAGAATGGGGCGCAAGTCTCCACCGATGCCGATTACACCTTCACCGTGACAGGCAACCGCACTTTGGTGGCACAATTCCAAGCGCAACCCCAAAACTACAATATCAGCGTATCTGCCAACCCCACCAACGGCGGCACGGTCACAGGTGGCGGCACCTACCAACAAGGGCAACAGTGTACCGTATCAGCCACTCCCGCATCTAATTTCACATTTTTAAGGTGGACAGAGAACGGTTCGCAAGTCTCCTCCAATGCCGATTACACCTTCACCGTGACAGGAAATCGCACTTTGGTGGCAGAGTTTAACGAAATCATTCCTGAATACACCATTACAGTAAACGCAGACCCAACTAACGGTGGAGAGGTCTCTGGAGGGGGAATCTATCCTTTGGGTGCCACATGCGTATTGACAGCATCGCCAAACCCAGATTTTGTGTTTGAGAACTGGACCCGTAATGACATAGTGGTTTCAACAAGCCCCAGTTTCGACTTCGAAGTAACCAGAAATGCAGAATACGTGGCACATTTCGTACAAGATGCCAACCATTGCACCATAACAGCAATTGCCGATCCCTTCGAAGGTGGCGCAGTTTCTGGAAGCGGCACATACGAATTGGGAACCCAATGCGTCTTGAATGCCTTCCCCGCAGTCGGTTTCGAGTTCGTCAACTGGACAACACAGGATGGAAATCAAGTTTCTACAAATACCCAATTCGGTTTCACTGTTACAAGCAATGCCGTCTATATTGCTCTTTTTAGGAGAATTGTCAACCATTACACGATAACGGCGAGTGTGGAGCCTGATGGTGCAGGTTCAGTTATCGGGGCTGCAACATTTGACGAAGGAGATTCTTGCACATTGATAGCCATGCCCAACCCGACCTATTCATTCGTGAGTTGGACAGAGAACGGAATTGTGGTTTCAACCGATGACCATTATACCTTTACGGTAGACTGCGATAGGAATTTGGTAGCAGTGTTCTCTCAGGGCTTGTTCTATACCATTTCCGCTTCAGCAGGAGCGAATGGAACCATTTCACCTGAAGGGGACGTGTTTGTCGAGCCAGGGGAAGACAAAACCTTTGCCATGATTCCTAACTGCGGTTGTAGCGTTCAAAAAGTAGTGGTGGATGGAGTGGATGTAGGGCCAGTGGAATCCTACACTTTCCGCAGTGTGAACAGCGATCACACAATACATGTTCAGTTCAGCGGCCTCGGCGTGGATGATAATACGTCATTGAATTTGAAAGTTTATCCTAATCCTGCCAAAGAGAGCCTCATTGTTGAAGGCGAAAACATGAAGCGGATTGCCGTGTTTAGCTTGTTGGGTGTGCAAATGGCAAGCCAAGAAGTGAACGACAGCCATACCTCTCTCAACATAGACGGTCTCACCAAAGGAACTTACATCTTGAAGGTGGAATACGCCGATGGAACGGTCGGATATATGCGGTTTGTAGTGGCGGAATGATATTGTAGCACACCGTTACAAACCATCAACACGGTCACCCTCAGCCTCCGAAAAAAAAGGGACGCTGGGGGTGGCTTGGTTTTATATGCGTGAAGTTTTTACAATTAAAGAAGGCAGAAAACGATTATTGTTGTATTTTTGAGGCGAATTTGAGAAGGGGATGAAAAAGGACATCAAACAAATCATTGCCGAAGGCGAGAGCCAGCAAACGGAGTTCAAAAGCAGTTTCAATGTGGAAGCTATGGAAAGCATCACTGCTTTTGCCAATACCGAGGGCGGCTGCGTGCTGGTTGGCGTTTCAAACAAGGGCAAAATCGTGGGCGTCGATACCAACGAGGAAAGCGTGCAGCAATGGGTCAATGAAATCAAGAGCAAAACGGAACCTGCCATTTTGGTTGATGCGGCTTGTTATGAGATTGAGGGAAAGACCGTTGTGGTGCTTTCCGTCCCCGAATATCCTGTCAAGCCGATTGCCTTGCAAGGCAGGTTCTACAAACGCATCGGCAACTCCAACCATTTGCTTTCTGCCACCGAAATCGCCAATTTGAGTATGCTTTCGCTGCAAGTGTCATGGGACTCTTTTCCGGCGTTGGGAAAAACATTGGAGGACTTGGACACTGAATCGATTGACCGTTTCATTGAAAGGGTGAGTTCCAACGGGCGCTTGAGCCTCAGCGGAAAGACTTGGACCGACAAACTCAGGAAACTGAAACTCATCAATGGAGAAACCCCGACAAATGCCGCCTACCTTTTGTTTGGCAAGGGCAATATCGGTTATAATGTTCATGCGGGCAGGTTCAAGACACCGTCCATGATCATCGACGACCGAATGATGAACGGCAACTTGTTTCAGACCGTCGAAGAAACCATGCGATTCCTTCTTTCACAAATCAAGGTGGCATACGAAATCACGGGGAAAACCACACAAAGAACCGAAATTTTCGAGTATCCTTTGCCCGCCTTGCGCGAAATCGTGTTGAACACCATCATCCACCGCGACTACACCAGCCCGATGGATGTGCAAATCAAGATTTTTGACCAAAAAATCACCTTTTTCAGTCCAGGCGAACTCTATGGAAAGCAGACCATAGAAGCCCTCAGAACCGATGATTATCAAGCATATACAAGGAACAAATTGATTGCCGAAGCGTTCTACTTGACTGGCGACATTGAGAAATACGGCACTGGTTATACAAGAATTCGCTCTGAGATTGCCTCCTACCCTACCATGAAATTCGAGTTTGAGGAAAAGCCAAGTGCATGGTTGGTAACCATTAGTTATACAGACCGGAAAATGGACGAAAACGGAGAGGTTGCAACCGAACTTGTCACTAACTCGTCACCAACTTGTCACAACTTGTCAGTTCAAGTTAAAACATTGATAATCAATCTTAACAAAAGGAGCTTGTCATTACTTGAACTTCAACTCGTCACTAAATATGCACCTAAAAGCAGGTCGTATTTCAAGAAGCATTACATTGATCCATCCGTTGAATCAGGTTTGGTTGGAATGCAATATCCTGAAAATCAAAATCATCCAAAACAAAAGTATTATCTAACCGAAAAAGGCAAAGAAGTGCTGGAAACCTTAAAAGCCTCCGAAAATCAGAAAACGGATGATGAAAATGGCGAGGTTGCAACCGAACTTGTCACTAACTTGTCACCAACTTGTCACAACTTGTCAGTGCAAGTTAAAAACCTGATAATCAGTTTGGACAAAAAGAACTTGTCACCACTTGAACTTCAACTTGTCACCAAGGATGCTCCTAAAAGCAGGTCGTATTTTAAAAAGCACTACATTGACCCCGCCTTTGAGTTAGGTCTCATTGCCTTGCTCTTCCCCGACAAGCCCAATCATCCCAAACAAAAATACTACCTGACCGAGAAAGGAAAAGAAGCGCTAAAAGCATTGGAAGCATAGAATCATGTTCAAAAAAATCCTAAATACTTTCGGAACGAAGATTATCATCTCGCAGACGTTGGGCGACACGGGGTCGGGGACGCAGTCGTTAGTGACGGCCACCATCACCTTCATCCTCATCTTCTCCGAAATCGTGTGCGGTGCCAGCATTATCTACCTCGCCCCTCGCCATTCGTTCAAGAAGATATTGGTCGCATCGGTGGTTTGGTCCGCTTTGATTGCTGTGTTTATGGGCTTCAGTATCAGGATTTTCTATCCCAAGTTGGAGCCTGATTTGGTCGTTCATGTGGCTATTCTGTCGTTCATCTCCTCGCTCAGCAATATCAACTTCCGATTCTTGGTCGGCAAGGAGGAAATCCAGAAGGCCAACTACAACACACTGCTCCAGCCCGTCCTGCTAACCATCACATTAGCAGTGTATTACATTGCGCTGAAAAAGACCGACATCTACGGCTACATCATCGGACTTTACGCCGCCTACGGGGGCACTTTCCTGTTGGGTGTGTGGATGTTGCGAGAGGAATACGCAAACCTGCCCAACGACAAGGACAAAGATTACAAATCGGCATTAAAAGACCTTTTCAAATACGGCTTCCTCAACCAAACGGGGCATTTTGTGCAGTTTTTCAACCTTCGTTTAAGTTATTATTTATTAGACAGTTATATCGGAAGAGGCCAGGTGGGGGTCTTTTCTCGCTCGGTTTCGTTGGCCGAGGCCATCTGGGTCATCAGCAACAGCATCGCCTTGGTGCAATACGCCCGCATTGCCAATGCCGACGACCGCACTTACTCACAAAAACTCACCCTCGATTTGAGCAAAATCTGCCTGCTCATTTCGACGGTGGGCGTTGCGGTGCTATGCCTGCTGCCCGCCGAGTTTTACGTTTTCGTCTTCGGCAAGGACTTCGGCGAGATGGCCCATCTCATCCGCATTCTCGCGCCGGGCATCCTGCTCTACTGCATTTTCCTCATCCTCGGACACTATTATTCGGGCATCGGGCGTTATCAGATGAACACTTTTGCCGCCATTTGCGGATTAGTCGCCACTTTCGTATGCGGATTCACCTTGATACCAAAATACAACGTAACCGGCGCGGCCATCACCTCGGCGATTTCATACACCGTGAACGCCATTTTCCTGTTCGTGTTCTTCGTCAAGGAGTCGCGGTTCAAGGGTCGCGATTTCCTCTTGACCAAGGGCGAGATACGGAACTATAGCGGCGAACTCAAGCAACATTTCTTGAAACAAAATACAGAAAATGAATAAGATACAGAAATTCACCAAAGCCATTGGGCGCATCATCAGGCATCCTTATTTGCTCAACCTCGTTTTGCAAGACGAAGGCAGCAACAAGGAAGAAGTCATCAGAAAATACGGCCTCAAAGACGGACTTCCCTTGCTGGAAATCAACGAGTTGTTTCCCGATTTCCACGAAATTGCCATGCCTTACGCTTATCTATCGGGAGCCACTATGCCCATTGACATTGCCTTGTTGCGGGCTTTGGCCAAAAAATACGAGGTGCAAGACTACTTTGAAATCGGCACTTGGCGCGGTGAGAGTGTGGCCAATTTGGCCGATGTTGCCGAACATTGCGTCACCTTCAACCTACCGAAAGAGGACATTATCAAACTAACTGACAATAAGTTATATGCTGACCTGCATAGTTTCTTCAGCAAGGATTTGTCCAATGTTGAGCAACTTTACGGCGATTCACAAACCTTTGATTTCGCGTCACATTTCGGCAAATACGATATGGTTTTCATCGACGGCGACCACCATTACGAAAGCGTGAAAAAAGACACCGAAACCGCTTTCAAACTCCTGAAAAACGAGCGCAGCATCATCGTTTGGCACGATTACGCCCTCGACCCCGAAACCATCCGCTGGGACGTGATGGCAGCCATCCTTGACGGTGCGCCTGCCGAAAAACACAAGCATATCTACCACGTTTCCAACACTTTGTGCGCCGTCTATCTTCCCGACGACTTCCCTACTCACAAACTCGTACCCTACGAAAAACCTCACAAATACTTTGAAATTGAAATCAAATCGATTAGAATAGAATAAATGTCTGGATTGCTTCGTCGTTCCTCCTCGCAATGACGCAAAGCGACGCAAAACCACGTCCCGGAGGGACGACACTTCAGTAATCGTAGGTCACGACCTACGGCAGCACCCCGACAGGCAACAACAAAACAAAAGAGAAAATGAACATCCTGCACCTGCTAAGTTGGTTCCCCACGCCCGACGACCCCACCTTGGGCAACTTCTGCGTCCGAATGATTGACGCGCTGCCCGAAGAATGTCATTCAGTCATCCTCTCCGTCTGCGACGGAAAGAACATGACCAAATCATTCGAGGTCAAGGAGATAAAAGGGCAACACCATACCCATGTGCAGATTTATATCCGTCCGCCGAAAGCCAATGCCATACGCAAACTGAAGATGCTACGAATGTATCAATATGGCCTCAACTATATCAAAAAGCACTTTTTCGAGCCTGATTTGATTCATTTGCACGTCACCTACCCGCTTGGGCAGGTCGCTTTGCTGTGGAAAAAACTTTTCGGCTACAAATATGTCCTCACCGAGCATTGGACGATTTATCAGCCTCAGAACCAAGAGGTTTTGGTCGGCAGATTGAAGAAAAAGATTGTCAAGATTGCCAACAATGCTGAACTTATCATGCCCGTCAGTCTTGATTTGCAGCATTGCATGGAAGGCCACGGCGTGAAGAACCGTTTCCGCGTGATTTACAATTTGGTGAACACCGATATGTTCCGTTTAAGAGAAGCCAAAGCAGAGCAGAAAAAGCGCATCCTCCACATCTCCACCTTGCGTGACGAAGCCAAGAATTTCAGCGGCATTTTGCGAACCATCGAGAAACTGAAACAACAACGCAACGACTTCGAACTGCACGTCATCCACGACTACGAAGCCCCTGAGTTCAAGGCATTTGTAAAAGAACACAGCCTTTCTGACTGCGTCATTTTCCACGGCAAGAAAACCTCCGCCGAGGTCGCTGAAGCCTATCAAAAAGCCGACTTTTTCTTGCTGTTCTCCAACTTTGAGAACCTGCCCTGCGTCATCGTGGAGGCCTTTGCGAGCGGCGTTCCCGTACTTTCCACCGCCGTAGGCGGCATCGCCGAAATCCTTTCGCCTGAGCGTGGCATCCTCATCCCGCAAGGCGACGAAAAAGCTTTGCTGCAAGGCATGAACCAAATGCTTGACCATTGCCACGAATACGACCGCGAAGCTATTCGGGATTATGCCATAAAAACATTTGCTGCCCAAAGCATTGGACAGCAAATATTTGAGGTCTACAAGAAAGTCGTCAAATAATCATTGCTTGACGAACTTCACCGTCGAAACAGCATCGTTTTCATCCAAAATGCGGACGAAATACACACCTTGAGGCCAAGTGTACACATCAACATCCTTGATGCACCAATTGACCAAGAGCATTAAACACCTTGATTTCCTTCACCGCATTTTCCAACATGAAATAATCTGTGGCAGGATTGGGATACAAGGCCATATGGCTTTCTTCCGTTTCGTCGTTGCCGACATTACAATTGGAGGTGAAGCGGCACAACTCGCCCACCATCGGTTTGCCCTCGGTGGCATAAATCAGGTTGCCATCCCAATCGTACAATTCAAACGAACTCTCTTTGTCCTTGCCGCCGATGGTATAAGCCCAATGCAGCCTCAGTTCCTCGTCAGCCGGCACTTCCAACTTCACCAAAGCCTCGAAGCCATCGGCCAAGCCAATGCGCTTGATGGCAATGCCACGCGAATCGACGACAGAAATGGCCTTCGTAAGCCAGCCGTCGCCAATGGAATCGTGCAATTGGAATTCCACCTCGCAAGTCGGGCCGTTCAGGATGGTATCGCGCTCAAACTGTCCGTGCAACTCGTGCGAACAAGGATAAACCGTGTAGTGACTCATTCCCAACGCATCATGGTCTTCAAAAGAAACCTCCGCCCCAGCCTGCACACCATATTCAGTATGAATGACTTGGCCGTTGCGCACAATGACAATGGAATCCAATTGCGAAATGTTGTACTCGCACATGTTGTGCGTAGGCGCATTGAAAGAAATCCGGTTGGTGCCCGTATAAATTGCATCAACTTGTAGATTATCAACGCATTTCGGAACATAGCAATAGTCATAATTGGGATAGATTCCGAAAATGGCTTGGTGGTAATAGGGGAATGAATAGTTCGTGAGATAGAAGCCATTGATAGGATAATAGCCGTTGTCGAAGCCCTGCCATCCCCAGTTGAAATGGAACATTCCATTGTCATCGTAACCGTCGCAAACGAAAGCATGTCCGCCGTCATAGCCCGAAGCCGAATAATACAGCGGCATTGCATTGTCGAGATTTTCACGCAACATTTCCTCCCACTCCGAGTCAAGATGCCAGTCGAGGCCATCGAACAACATCGACAGATCATCATACCTGAAATGGTTAATCAAGGCGTCAGTCACCGACATTGAAGAAGCACCACTACCTTCGGGACTATATTGCATATCGACGCTTACGCCCGCGTGGTATTGCAGCAAAGCCACGGCATGAATTTCCTCGGGAGTCGAGGTCCAATCAAGGAAATCGGGCATCAAATCATAACGGTAATTTGCCGCACCGAAATTCGCGATGAGGTCTCCGTAAGGGAAACAGGAATAACTGTGCATACCCGTTCCAGTGCTGGGCCATTGCCAATAATACATGATTTGCGACATGGCCGTGGCAACGCAGCCAGCATAGACATGATAGTTGGAGCCAAGCGTATCCACAGGGCAAAGGCTATTATACAAGGCCGACTGGTTCCAAGTGCAGGTCAAAAGCGGCTCAATTTCCCTTGTGATTCTCTCGTCGCTGATTCTGCCCGTTTCGGCAAGGTTCGTCCAATCGCGGACGGCCTCATCGGTGCGCGCGTCATTGTTGGCAAACATTTGGCTAAAGCCAGCCTGATAGTTGTTGAAGAAACTTTGCAGGCCATCAGGAATCTCGTTGGCGCTGAAACCGCTCTCCGTGGAATAGCCTAATATGGGTTTCGAGCGGTCGTCGGCAGAAACAATGACAAAGCCCTTCGGCTGCATCGCAAAGACATAGAAACACGGCGTGCCATTGTCGGCAAAGGCAGTGTAGGCCAAGTCAGCCGAAGCCGACTTGATTTCGGTATTGCAATTCAAAAACTTGATGCCCAACGACTTGGCCGTCTCGACATCCACAGGGTTGGCTTGCAGGCCCACAAAGGCAAGCGCAAGCAACATGGTAATGATAGTTTTTTTCATCGTATTATGAATTAAATGATTATACTTCAGCGTTTTGCATTACAACAATTAGTCATCGCTCATCAAACTTGACCAACAAAAACGAATCGGGGCTACCCTCCTTGGGCAAATAGGCTTGGTCATAAACGATATAATAGACAGAACCCGTTTTGGTCTTGTACACATGCGTAAAAATCGCGTTGATGTTGCGCACGATGTTGGTCTGCTTGTGTGTTTTTTCGTAATTATAGCTGTTGCGGCATGAGTCGCAGCAAAACTTCTTGTCCATGCGACCGTAAATCGGCTCACCGCAATAGAGGCATTTTCTTTTTTGTTCGTCCATATATTGTTGAGTTTGTTGATTGTTGAACTGTTTAATTGTTGTTACTTTGTTACTTTGTGAAAACATACCGTAAGATGTTCGCGCCCATTTTCAGGGCTTTCTCCCGGGTTTCCTGCGAGTCGTGATGCACGCGCTGGTCTTCCCAACCGTCGCCGAGGTCACATTCGTAGGTGAAGATGCACACGATGCGGCCTTCATAAATCAAGGCGAAAAGTTGAGGAGGTTTGTTATCGTGTTCATGGATTTTCGGCAGGCCATTCGGGAATGAGTAAGGCTTC
>CACXQO010000237.1 GCA_902769815.1 uncultured Bacteroidia bacterium
GGTCTTCCAAGGCGGGCTTCACCACCAGTTTGTGCGCCTCCATCATCGAGAGCGGCACGGCGGTGTTGTTGATGTCCTGCGAGGTGAGGCCGAAGTGCAAGAACTCCTTGAATTCAGTCAGGCCGAGTTCGTCGAAGCGGCGTTTCAGGAAGTATTCCACGGCTTTCACGTCGTGGTTGGTCTCTTTTTCTATCTCCTTGATTTCCAATGCGTCTTCTGTTTGGAATTCCTCATAGATGGCGCGGAGGTCGTCATAGTCGCCGTTGAACTGCTCAAGTTGCGGCAGAGGCAGTTCGCACAAGGCGATGTAATACTCCACTTCGACCATCACGCGGTAGCGGATGAGGGCAAATTCGGAGAAGAAGTCGTCTAACTCAACGGTCTTGGAACGGTAACGCCCATCGACGGGCGATATTGCGGTTAAGGGATTGAGGTTCATTATTGTTGTTTAATTGTTGATTGTTTAATCGTTTAATTGTTGTTGTCTTTGTAAATATAATTCTTTTTGCTGTTCAATCTCACGGCGCAACTCTTCCTCTGTAGGTAGATAGAGTTTGTATTTTGAGGCATAAAGTTGCTCATTTTTTGACAGAGAAGAGAATCGAACAACATCGCTATCGGTGTCCGAACAAAGGATGATTCCGATAGTTGGGTTGTCGTCAGGTTGTTTCATCAACTGGTCATACAATTGCAAGTACATATCCATTTGTCCGACATCTTGATAACTCAATTTGTTGGTTTTCAAATCGATAAGAACAAAGCATTTCAAAATGTAATTATAGAATACAAGGTCGATGAAATAGTCGTTTTCTTCTGTGCGGAGGTGTTGCTGACGGGCGACAAAAGCAAAGCCTTTGCCCAATTCCATCAAAAACTGCTGCAAGTTGTTGATGATGGCTTCCTCAAGCGTGGATTCGTGTAACGAAGGGTGTTGCTGTAGTCCCAAAAACTCCGCAATAATCGGATTTTTGATATAGGCCAATCTGTCTTTTTGAAAATCAGCCGTCTTTTCCTGCATTTCTGCGATAACCGGTTCTTTTTTTTGCGAAAGCAGAAGCCTCTCGTAGTATTGCGTACTGATATTCCTGTCGAGGGTGCGATAGCTCCACATCTGTTTGGCGGCCTCGTTCAAATACCAAAATCGGGCTGTTTCGTTTTCAACTCTCATCAGCCTCTCGTAGTGCGTCCATGACAGTTGGGGAAACAAGGGAATTGTGCTTTCTGATTCGGCAGGCACTGCCTGCCCTTTTGATTCAGCAGGCACTGCCTGCTGAATTGAAAAAGGTAATGACTGAAAAATAGCAGGCAGTGCCTGCTGAATTTGTAAGTTACTGAATGTGAGATAGAACTTTCGCATGTTTCTAACATTCGTTTCGGAATACCCCTTGCCAAATTCCTCGGTAAGTGCGGCTGAAACAATCTCAATGACATGCTTGCCGTAGTCGGCTTTGTCTTTGCCCATTTGTTCCTGAACGACAATTCTTTGCCCAATTAGCCAATTGCTGACGATTTGCATGACATTGATGGCACGATAGGATTGGTTACGTGCGGCTTGCACGATTTGTTTTACTTCGACAATCAGTTTCGCTTCCGAATTGTCGGGGTTTTGATGTGCTCTATCTGCGTTCATATTTTGAATAACAAAATGTATCGCAAAAATAGTAATAATATTGTTTTGTTATGAAACAAATATGCCGTTTTTTGGAAAAACGGACAAAATAATTCAAAAATGTGTTGGAAAAACGGACAAAAAGTAGTTATTTTGCATTGGAAAAACGGACAAATTATGCTTAAAAGAAATATTGACAAGTATTTATATGATTTTTTCAAGACCAATAACAAAGCATTGCTTGTTACAGGTGCGAGGCAGACGGGGAAATCGTTCTCCATCAGCCATTTCGGGGCAACCCATTTCGAAAGTTTCATCGAAATCAACTTTATTGAGATGCCTGATGCTGTGGATGTTATTGCCCAAGCGAAAGACCGCGACGATATGCTTTTGAGGCTCTCCGCTCTTGCCGACCGACCGCTCATCGAAGGCAAAACCTTGTTCTTCTTCGATGAGGTGCAGGAATGTCCTTCCATAGTCACCGCTGTCAAGTTTTTGGTCTCTGAAGGCAGTTACCGATACATCTTGAGTGGCTCGCTTTTAGGCGTGGAACTCAACGACTTGCGTTCCGAACCGGTGGGTTATATGGATGTCGTTGAAATGTTTCCGCTCGACTTGGAGGAGTTTTTTATGGCATTGGGCGTGAATGACGATGTGATGCAGGCCGTCAAGGATGCGTGGGAAAGCAAAAAGCCCGTTCCCGATTTCATCCATACGAAACTGATGGAACTGTTCAGGCTTTACCTCATCGTTGGTGGGATGCCGGCGGTTGTGCAGAAATATTTGGACACCAACAACCTTCAAGATGTCCTTGCCGAGCAACAGGCCATCATTCGGCTTTACAAGCGCGACATCGCCAAATATGACCGCAACCATAAACTCTATATCGAGGAAATCTTCGATATGATACCTTCGGAACTCAACGCCAAGAACAAACGGTTTATCCTCAAGAACTTGAACGAAAATATGAAATTCTCGCGTTACGAGAACAGTTTCATCTGGCTTAAGGATGCTGGTGTGGCCTTGCCTGTTTATAATGTTGAGGAGCCGACTGTGCCGCTGAAACTCTCGCGCTCGCGCAATTTGTTCAAGTTGTTTCAAAACGACGTAGGACTTTTGACATGTCAATTCGCGGAAGGCATTCAGTTGCGGATTCTAAAAGACGACAAGGGAATTAATTTCGGTTCTGTGTATGAGAACGTTGTGGCGCAAGAATTACATGCGCACGGCTTTGAGTTGTATTACTTCAACAGCAAGAAACAAGGTGAACTGGACTTTGTCATAGAGAAGGACGGCAAGGTTGTTCCCATTGAGGTGAAGTCGGGCAAAGACTACCAACGCCACAACGCCTTGACTAATGTCTTGGCCAATCCCGATTACCAAATCAAGGATGCTATAGTGTTCAGCAACAATAATTTGAGCCGAATCAACAAAACCATTTACTTGCCGATTTACATGACGGCCTTCCTAAAAAAAGCCACATTGCCACCAATTACATACACGGTTGATTTGTCGGGATTGAAATGAACTGAAAAAGTATCGCAAAATAGCGTTTTTTGCGATACTTTTTCAATTGGCTTAAAAAAACTGCTTATGCCTGTTCCAGCTTGTCGTTCGAGCCTAACACGTTGATAATCTTGTGTTCATAGAGTTTCTTCATGCTGTCGCGGGCGGGGCCGAGGTACTTGCGCGGGTCGAACTCCGCGGGCTTTTCGGCGAAGGTCTTGCGGATGGCGGCGGTCATGGCCAAGCGGCTGTCGCTGTCGATGTTGATCTTGCAGACGGCGCTCTTGGCGGCCTTGCGCAGCTGCTCCTCGGGGATGCCGACGGCGGCCTTCAGCGCACCACCATATTTATTAATGGTGTCCACCTCGTCTTGCGGCACCGACGACGAGCCGTGCAACACGATGGGGAAGCCAGGCAGTTTCTTCTCGATTGCCTCAAGCACATCGAAAGCCAACGGAGGCGGCACGAGGCGACCCGTGGCGGGGTCGACGGTGCACTGCTCGGGAGTGAACTTGTAGGCGCCATGCGAGGTGCCGATGCTGATGGCCAAGGAATCCACGCCAGTCTTGGTCACGAAGTCGATGACCTCTTCGGGCTTGGTGTAGTGGCTCTCTTCGGCGGCCACTTCGTCTTCCACGCCAGCCAACACGCCGAGTTCGCCTTCCACGGTCACATCAAACTGGTGGGCGTAGTCGACGACCTTGCGGGTGAGGGCTACATTCTCGTCGTAGGGCAGGGCAGAGCCGTCGATCATCACCGACGAGAAGCCCATGTCGATGCAGCTCTTGCAGGTCTCGAAGCTGTCGCCGTGGTCGAGGTGGAGCACGATTTCAGGATGGGCGCAGCCCAGTTCCTTGGCGTATTCCACGGCACCTTGGGCCATATAGCGCAGCAGGGTCTGGTTGGCGTAGTTGCGTGCGCCTTTCGACACTTGCAGGATGACGGGCGACTTGGTTTCGACGGCAGCCATGATGATGGCCTGCATTTGTTCCATATTGTTGAAGTTGAAAGCGGGG
>CACXQO010000238.1 GCA_902769815.1 uncultured Bacteroidia bacterium
GTGCGAGACTGGGTCTATGATGAACGAGGAGATGCCGAACATGACGCTATGTGATGACGGTTTCCTCCTGCATCATGCCACCAAGGAGAATGCCGAGGAGCTTTTTGTGAAGCAGATCTATCCTTTGCTTAACCACAAATAAAATGCCTGAAACAATAACGATACGGAAAGGCCTCGACCTGCCCATCAGTGGAGCGGCTGAGAAACGCCTCACCGATGCACGCAGCATCACGACCTACGCCATGAAGCCCACTGATTTTGTGGGCCTCACGCCGCGATTGCTGGTCGAGGAAGGCGATAGGGTGGCAGTCGGCGACGCCTTGTTTTGCGACAAGAGCGACGAGCGCATCCGTTTCACTTCGCCCGTCAGCGGGCAGGTGAAGGCCATCGTGAGAGGCGAGAAACGCAAACTTTTGGAGGTGGTTGTGGAAGCGGATTGCAAATCTGCAGGCTCGACCGTCGCGGATTACAAATCCGCGACAGCGGCTTTGACCACAGCAGATGCAATCAAAGCAGCCATGCTGCAATGCGGCCTTTGGACCCAATTGCGCCAACGGCCTTTTGGCACCGTCGCCAACCCCGACGACAAGCCCAAGGCCATCTTCGTCAGCGCCTTCAACAGTGCACCATTGGCGCCCGATTACGATTTCGTCATGCGAGGTAGGGAAGAGGCACTCAAAAAAGGCGTTGAGGCACTGGCAAAACTGACGAGCGGGAAAGTCCATATTTGTTTCCGTCCCAATCAACATCTTGCCTCAACAATTAAACAATTAAACAATCAACAGTTCAACATCCACTCTATTAAAGGACCTCATCCTGCTGGAAACATCGGCGCACAAATCGCCCACATCGATCCTATTAATAAAGGAGAAATCATTTGGACGATGAATCTGCAGGACGTTGCCGTGTTGGGTGAATTGGTTGCCACGGGCATTTACAAGCCCGAGCGCGTTGTCGCCGTGGCCGGACCCAATATCAAGAACCCACATTATTACCGAGTAAGGTTTGGGGCTTGTTTGGCCGAGATTACGAAAGCGCAACTGCTTAACAATGAATATCCTAAGATGGATGCCAACGATGCCACGAAGGGAAACCGCGTCATTTCGGGCGACATCCTGAGCGGCACGCAAATCTCCGCTGATGGTTTCCTGAGTGCCTACGACGACTTGGTGAGCATCCTGCCCGAAGGCGACTATTACGACTTCATGGGCTGGCTGATGCCTGGCTTCAGGAAGTTCAGCTTTTCACGGACCTTCCTCAGCGGCTTCATGCCGAAAAGCACCTTCAAGCCTATGGGCATCGAGCTTCCGCGCTTCGAAAATTTCTGGAAATTCGACACCAACACCCACGGCGACTTGCGTCCCTTGGTCTTCACGGGCAACTTCGAGCGGGTCTTCCCCTTCGACATTTATCCCACTCAACTCATCAAGGCCTGCATCATCGGTGATATTGAGCTGATGGAAAACTTGGGAATATACGAGGTCGAGCCCGAAGACTTCGCCCTTTGCGAGTTCATCGACACATCGAAAACCGACATCCAAGCCATCGTCCGAGAGGCTTTGGAGAAACTGAGAAAGGAGGGATTGTAATGTTCAATAACCTACGTCGTTTTGTCGACAAAATCAAGCCGAACTTTGTGGAGGGCGGGAAATTCGCATGGCTTCAGAGCACTTTTGAGGCCTTCGAAACCTTTGCCTTCACGCCCAATCGGGTCACCAAGCGCGGTAGCCACGTTCGTGACGCCATCGATTTGAAACGTGCCATGATCATGGTCGTCATCGCCCTCGTTCCCGCCATGCTTTTCGGCATGTGGAACATCGGCTATCAGACTTCGCTCCACGCCACGGATTGGCCTTACGAACTGGGTACAGTAGCCAGTTGGTGGTACTGCCTTTGGTTCGGCTTTTTGAGAATGCTGCCCATGTTGGCAGTGTCGTATATTGTCGGTTTGGGCATCGAATTCACCTTCGCGCAGATACGTCACCATGAGGTGAACGAAGGCTTTTTAGTCACAGGTTTTATCATCCCGATGATTGTGCCGGTCACCACACCTTTGTGGCAACTCGCTCTGGCAGTGGCCTTTGCCGTCATCATCGGCAAAGAGGTCTTCGGCGGAACGGGCATGAATTTCCTCAATCCCGCCTTGGTGGCACGCGCCTTCCTTTTCTTCGCTTATCCCACTCGGATGTCGGGCGACAACGTATGGATTGCCGCCGACCTCTGGGGCACCGATGCCATCACGAGCGCCACGCCTTTGGCTGAATTGGCCGCTGGCGCGCATCCTTCGGCTTCCGCCTTGGATATGTTCATCGGAACCATTCCCGGGTCAACCTGTGAGACATCTGTGATAGCCATTTTGTTAGGTGCCATTCTGTTGTTATTCACGGGTATCGCCAGTTGGCGTGTCATGCTCTCTGTCATCCTCGGTGGAGGTCTTATGGGCTTGTTATTCAATGCCATTGGCGCCAACGAATACATGCAAGTGCCGTTCTACTATCATTACCTGATGGGCGGTTTCATGTTCGGTGCGGTCTTTATGGCTACCGACCCTGTCACTGCGGCTCAGACCAACACAGGCAAGTGGATCTATGGCCTGCTCATCGGTATTTTTGCCGTGATGCTCCGCGTCATCAACCCGGCCTATCCCGAGGGTATGATGCTCAGCATCCTGCTCATGAACTGCTTCGCCCCGCTCATCGACCACTGCGTGGTGGCCAGGAACATCAAAATGCGCCAACATCGTGCCTTAAAACTCTCAAAAACCGTTAAGCCATGAAGAAAGATGTCAATAGCAATCGTTATATCTTCTTGTACGCCAGTATTTTAATCATCATAGTAGCAGTGCTTCTCACGGTGACGGCCTTATGGCTACAGCCTTTCCAGGACCGCAACAAGAAGAACGAGAAACGCATCAGCATCCTTACGGCGGCGGGCATTCCCAACGTGGATGCCAAAAACGCCCCCTTGCTGTTCGAGAAGCATTGCACAGGATCGTTTTTATTGGATGAGAGCGGCAATATCTCTGACGACGGCACCCTTCCTTTATTTGTCATCGATCGCCAAATCAGCGTCATCCCCATGCAGGGCAACGGGCTTTGGGGTCCCATTTGGGGCTATCTTGCCATTGCTGCCGATGGTAGGACCATTATGGGTGCCAACTTCGATCACAAGTCGGAAACCCCTGGTTTGGGCGGTGAAATCACGACCGAGAAATTCAAAGGTCAATTCTCTGGCAAACAGATACTTGAAAATGGGAAACTCGTTCCTGTTCAATTTGATGCCATCACTGGAGCAACCAAGACTTCGAATGGAGTTAAAGAAATGATTGACAATACTTTGGAGAAATATTCGGCTTATTTAAGCAAAATTGCCAAGAGAGGAGAATAACTATGGCTAACTTGAAGAAACTCATTATAGAACCGCTGCGCAAGACTAATCCTGTCACCGTTTTGGTGCTGGGTATCTGCTCTTGCCTTGCCGTGACCGCCCAACTCAAGCCTGCCTTGGTAATGGGCCTTTCAGTGACGGTTGTGACGGCGTTGTCGAACTTCATCATCTCGCTGCTGCGAAAAGGCATCCCCAACCGCATTCGTATCATTGTGCAACTGGTAGTTGTGGCCACCTTGGTCATTTTGATTGACCAATTCCTGAAGGCCTTTGCCTACGATGTGAGCAAGCAACTATCTGTTTATGTGGGACTTATCATCACCAACTGTATTATCATGGGACGTTTGGAGGCTTTTGCCTTGTCGCATGGGCCTGGAGAGTCATTTTTGGACGGCTTAGGCAACGGACTGGGTTACAGCTTGATACTCGTTATCGTAGCCTTCTTCCGTGAACTCTTTGGCTCGGGAACCTTACTTGGCTACCAAGTCATCCCGCAATCGTTCTATGAGGCTGGTTATCAAAACAACGGACTCATGATTTTGCCGCCGATGGCACTTATTGTGGTAGGCGTCATCATTTGGATTCAGCGTACCCGTAACCCCGAAATGCAAGAGAATAACCAAAACTAAACGGCCATGGAGTTTTTCAGACTATTTATTAAATCCGTCTTCGTCGACAATATGATCTTTGCCTATTTCTTGGGCATGTGCTCTTATCTTGCCGTGTCGAAGACCGTCAAGTATCTGATCAACAAATATTTGCTTTTGCCTGGTGCTTTATCGTGGATCAGCCCCAAATTGGCTTCTGTCGATTTGAGCTTCCTGACATATATCCTCTTCATCGCCATCATCGCAGCCATCGTGCAGATTCTGGAGATGGTGATTGAGACCTTCACGCCATCGCTCTATTCCGCCTTGGGCATTTTCCTTCCGCTGATTGCAGTGAACTGTGCCATCTTGGGTTGCTCGCTCTTCATGCAGGAGCGCAACTTCAGCAATGTGGGTGAGGCCGCCGTGTTCGGTCTCGGTTCTGGCATTGGCTGGCTGCTGGCCATTGTGGCCATCGCCGCCATCCGCGAGAAACTTCGCTATTCCAAAGTTCCCAAAGGCCTACAGGGTGTAGGCATCTCATTTATCATCACTGGCTTGATGGGTATCGCTTTCATGGCCTTTATGGGCATAAAAATTTGATATTATGGATTTTACGACCAATATTTTACTTAGCATTATTGTTTTTTTAGGCATCGTCTTGCTGCTTGTTGCCCTGTTGTTATGGGTGCGCAACAAACTCATGCCTAAAGGTGAGGTGAAAATCACCATTAACGACGACAAAGTGCTGACCGTCCCGACGGGCAACACGTTGATTGCCACGCTGGCCGAACAGAAAGTGTATCTGCCTTCTGCCTGTGGTGGCAAAGGCTCGTGCGGCCAGTGCAAATGCCGTGTGGTGGAAGGCGGCGGAACGATTCTGCCCACCGAAGTAGGATTCTTTACCCGCAAGCAGATTCAGGACCACTGGCGCTTAGGATGTCAGGTGAAGGTGAAGGAAAACCTGAAAATCGTGGTGCCGCAGTCGATTCTGAACGTGAAGGAATACGAATGCACGGTGGTCAGCAACCGCAATGTGGCCACTTTTATCAAGGAGTTTAAGGTGCAGCTGCCCGTTGGCGAGCACATGGACTTCGTGCCTGGCTCATACGCACAAATCAAGATACCGAAGTTCGACATCAAATATGCCGACTTCGACAAGGAACTGATAGGGGAGGAATACCTGCCTTCGTGGGAAAAATTCAAGATGTTTGACCTGCGATGCGTCAACACTGAACCCACCATCCGTGCCTATTCGATGGCCAACTATCCCGCCGAGGGTGATGTCTTCATGCTGACGGTGCGCATCGCAACGCCGCCTTTCAAACCTGATCGTTCGGGATTTATGAATGTTAATCCTGGCATTGCCTCATCGTATATCTTCTCGTTGAAACCTGGTGATAAGGTGATCATGTCTGGCCCTTATGGCGAGTTTCATGTGAAAGAACACGACACGACAGAGGGCGGCCCTTCGACGAGCTTAGGGACCGCTAACTCTCAACTCTCAACTCTCAACTCTAAACTACCTGAGATGATATGGGTAGGTGGTGGCGCTGGCATGGCACCGCTCCGCGCACAAATCATGCACTTGACCCGTACCTTGAATGTAAGAGACCGCGAGATGCACTATTTCTATGGCGCTCGCGCCTTGAACGAGGTCTTCTATCTGCAAGATTTCCTGCAACTTGAGAAAGACTTCCCCAACTTCCATTTCCACTTGGCTTTGGACCGTCCCGACCCCGCTGCCGATGCACAGGGCGTGAAATATACTGCTGGTTTTGTGCATAATGTGATGTACGACACCTACCTGAAGGACCACAAAGCTCCCGAGGACATCGAATACTACATGTGCGGTCCTGGCCCGATGAGTGCTGCCGTGGTCAATATGCTTGAAAATTTGGGTGTGGCACCTGAGAACATCTTGTATGATGATTTTGGTGGAGGAGCACCTAAGA